>JASFHE010000189.1:0-10289 GCA_050123415.1 Desulfobacteraceae bacterium
CACTCTCAATCCGACTGTCAGATCAACAATTTTCAGGATTATAAATGTCATGACAAATGAAAATGCTATTGTAGCTACGACTGAGACGAACTGTATCCAGAGCTGTCCCGGATTTCCATAAAACAGTCCGTTAGCTGCGTCGGAATTAATTGCTATACTGGCAAAAAGACCTGTAGCAAGGGCTCCCCATATACCGCCAAGGCCGTGTATACCAACAACATCAAGCGAGTCATCATATCCGAGTTTTGTTTTGAGCATAACACCTCCAAAACAGAGTACGCCTGCAACAGCCCCTATTATTATAGATGATACAGGGCCTACAAACCCACATGCCGGTGTAATAGCTACAAGGCCTGCAACCGCGCCACTGGCTGCACCCAGTGTAGTTGGTTTGCCGCTGTGGAGCCATTCGGCCAGTACCCATGTTAATGCAGCAACAGCTGATGAAATATGGGTTACGACAAAAGCATTTGCAGCAAGGCCGTTACACGCCAGAGCACTTCCCGCGTTGAATCCGAACCATCCAAACCATAAAAGGGCTGCACCTGTTATGGTCATTGGCAGGTTATGAGGTATGTATGCTGTACTTCCATAGCCCTTACGTTTACCTAACAATATTGCGGCTATAAGCGCTGCCGATCCTGAGCTTATGTGAACAACCGTTCCGCCTGCAAAATCAAGGGCTCCGTCAGCTCCCATCCAGCCGCCGCCCCAGGCCCAGTGACACAGAGGATTATAAACCAGTATTGCCCAGAGCAGTGAAAAGATCAGAAAGGCGCTGAATTTCATCCTTTCTGCAAACGCGCCGGTTATAAGGGCCGGTGTAATAATAGCAAACATACACTGGAAAATCATAAAGGCCAGGTGGGGAATTGTACTTCCCTCTGTGGGGGGCATGCCCACACCTTTTAAGGCAATAAAATCAAAATTGCCGATTATTCCTCCGATATCAGACCCAAATGACATTGAATAACCTATCAGCACCCACTCAATTGTGATGACTCCAAGTAAAATAAAACTCTGCATAATGGTCCCCAGTACATTTTTGTTCCGGACCATACCCCCGTAAAAAAGTGCCAGCCCGGGTGTCATAATCATTACCAGAGCTGCTGAAACTAAGACAAATGCGGTATCTCCTGCGTTCATAGTGTTCTCTCCTTCCTCTCCATTGAAAGTAGATAGTTTATGTTATTGCTAAGCAACTGATGTGCCATTGGGGGTTATGTAGTAAATTACCTGATATAACAATAGGTTGCGCCTGGTATTTGTTATAAGGAAATGGATCTGAAAATACAAAAATGTATATCGGGGTAAATATAAAAACAAAAATGTTAGTAAGGTTGGATTTTAAAGGGGAATAGAGAAATTTTCATCTAATATACAATTCAGGCTCCGATGTTCTTGACACTAATATGGCGCTTAAATATATTAGCTAAACTTAAAAATAAGGAGGAGTGTATGCCAGGACTCAAGGATATCAAAAAAGTAATGATTATAAGTTCAGGACCAATTATCATAGGTCAGGCGTGTGAATTTGATTATTCAGGAACTCAGGCCTGTAAAGCTCTCAGAAAACTCGGCTATGAAATAGTACTTGCCAATTCAAATCCTGCAACCATTATGACTGATCCCGGGATGGCGGAAGCCACCTATATTGAACCCCTTAACATTGATGTGATGAAGGAAATTATTGAAAAGGAAAGACCTGATGCCCTGTTACCCAATCTTGGCGGACAGTCAGGATTGAATCTGTCCTCGGAACTTGCCAGAAAAGGAATCCTTGATGAATTTGGCGTTAAGATAATAGGCGTTGAGGTTGATGCGATCGAACGCGGCGAAGACCGCATAGCCTTTAAGGAAACAATGGACAGGCTCGGTATTGAAATGCCGAAAAGCAATCCTGCCTATTCCGTTGAAGAGGCTGAAAAAATCGCCGAAGAACTGGGTTACCCTGTAGTCATACGGCCTGCCTACACAATGGGAGGAACGGGCGGAGGTCTCGTATACAATATTGAAGAATTACAGACAGTAGCCTCAAGGGGGATATCTGCAAGCCTTGTCGGACAGATTCTTGTTGAAGAATCTGTTTTAGGCTGGGAAGAGCTTGAACTGGAGGTTGTAAGAGATGCAAAAAATCAGATGATAACAGTCTGTTTTATTGAAAATGTGGATGCAATGGGTGTTCATACAGGTGATTCCTACTGTACTGCCCCCATGCTTACAATCGATCCTGAACTCCGGAAAAAACTTCAGAAATATTCCTACGATATTGTAGAGGCAATAAAGGTCATTGGCGGAACAAACATCCAGTTTGCTCATAATCCTGAGACAGGAAGGATTGTGGTTATTGAAATCAATCCCAGGACATCCAGGTCTTCAGCACTGGCATCCAAGGCAACAGGATTTCCCATAGCCCTGGTATCGTCACTTTTGGCCGGCGGTATGACACTGGACGAAATACCATACTGGAGAGAGGGAACTCTCGACAAGTATACTCCCTGGGGAGATTATGTAGTAGTGAAATTCGCGCGCTGGGCCTTTGAAAAGTTTGAGGGTTCCGAAGATAAGCTGGGGACCCAGATGCGCGCTGTCGGTGAAGTGATGAGTATCGGAAAGAATTATAAGGAAGCCTTCCAGAAGGCTATCCGTTCTCTTGAAAACGGCAGGTACGGGCTGGGCTTTGCAAAGGATTTTTATGAAAGGCCCCTGGAAGAACTTATGGACATGCTTTCCGAACCCACAAGTGAACGCCAGTTTATTATGTATGAAGCCCTACGTAAAGGCGCATCAATTGATGATCTTTATAAAAAGACACATATCAAGGCATGGTTCATCGAACAGATGAAAGAGCTTGTGGATCTTGAAGAAAGCCTTCTTGAATATAAATCAAAGGATTTGCCTGATGATCTGCTTATAAAAGCCAAAAAGGATGGATTCTCGGATAAATATATTTCCCGGATACTCCGGATTCCTGAAGATAAAATCAGGGAAAAACGGAAAAGCCTCGGGATAGAGGAGGCCTGGGAGCCCGTGCCGGTAAGCGGTGTTGAGGATGCTGCCTATTATTATTCCACATATAATGCCCCCGATAAGGTTGAAACAAGCAGCAATCGAAAGATTATGGTGCTTGGAGGAGGGCCGAACAGAATAGGGCAGGGCATCGAGTTTGATTACTGCTGCGTTCACGCGGCCTTTGCCATAAAGGATGAAGGGCTTGAATCAATAATGGTCAACTGCAATCCTGAGACAGTATCTACTGACTATGACACTTCCAATAAACTTTATTTTGAGCCGCTTACAGTAGAAGATGTTTTAAGCATTTATGAAAAGGAAAAACCTGAAGGTGTAATAGTTCAGTTCGGCGGGCAGACACCCCTTAATATAGCATCAGAACTTGAAAAGGCAGGTGTTAAAATAATAGGCACTACTCCTGATACCATTGATCTGGCTGAAGACCGGGACCGTTTTCGCCAGATGATGCGCAAGCTTGGCATACCTCAACCTGAATCAGGTATGGCCAGCAATCTTGATCAGGCTTTAAAGGTAGCGGAATCCATCGGATATCCCCTGATGGTGAGGCCTTCCTATGTGCTTGGCGGAAGGGCCATGGAAGTTGTCCATGATGAAGAGATGCTGCGACGGTATGTAAAATCTGCTGTGGACGTAAGTCCTTCAAGGCCTATACTGATAGACAAGTTTCTTGAGAATGCGATAGAAGCGGAAGCTGACGCAATAGCAGATGGAAAAGACGCCTTTGTGCCGGCAGTAATGGAGCATATAGAACTTGCGGGTGTTCATTCAGGTGACTCTGCCTGTGTAATTCCTCCGGTTAGTATCCCTCAAAAGCACATCGACACAATATATGAATACACAAAAAAGATTGCTATTGAGCTTAATGTGGTCGGACTAATGAATATCCAGTATGCTATTGCTAATGATACGGTTTATATACTGGAAGCAAACCCGAGGGCATCCAGGACAGTTCCCCTTGTGTCAAAGGTATGTAATATCCAGATGGCGCGTCTGGCCACGCAGATCATGCTTGGAAAGAGCCTTAAGGACCTTGATATCAAACCAAGGGCAATACCTCACTATGGTGTAAAAGAGTCAGTATTTCCATTTAATATGTTCCAGGAAGTTGATCCTGTCCTTGGGCCCGAGATGCGGTCAACCGGTGAAGTGCTCGGTTTGGCAGACTCATTCGGCCTTGCCTATTATAAAGCCCAGGAAGCCACCCAGCTTGTTTTGCCATCCGGAGGTACTGTGCTGTTGACTGTTTCCGAGAATGACAGACCTGCGGTTCTTGAAGTGGCACAACAGTTTAAGTCCCTTGATTTCAAGCTGAAAGCCACAAATGGCACCTGCCGGTTTCTTAATGAAAATGGTATTGAAGCTGAGCCTGTTCTCAAGATGCATGAGGGGCGGCCAAACATAGTTGACGGTATTAAAAACGGGGAGATCGATCTTGTTATAAATACTCCATCGGGAAAACTGAGTAAACATGACGATTCATACATTAGAAAGGCCGCGATTAAGTACAAGATTCCATATATCACAACTCTTGCGGCAGGTATAGCAGCGGCAAGAGGGATAGCTGCCTTTCGTAAGAGTCACGGTAGTGTGAAATCGCTTCAGAGCTATCATTCGGATATCAAATAAAATTCAGGGAGAGTATTTATGGATGGAATAGTCGGAATATATGGTCCCGGTGATAATGAGCTTGTCAGTAAGGCATTTTTAGCAACCGGAGCATGCCAGCACAGGGGCAAGGCAAGTACTGGTCTTGCAGTGGGAAGCAGCAAAGGTATTTATATACACAAGGGTCTTGGAAGGATAGCTGAAATAATTGATGATAAACTGGTTAAAGTCTTTCAGGACCTTTCACCAATGGCGGCTATCGGGAATATCGGATATACAAAGGGCGCTGTTGCTGAAAAAATTAATGCAGAGCCAATCGAAATTGTTCCCTATTCCGGATCAAAATATAAAGTCGTTGTTACAACGGACGGTTACCTGAGAGGGAAAAGAGATCTGATCAGTGAACTTGAAGAGGATTATAATTTCCAGACAAGTAACAAAACAGAAATAATAGGGGCTCTTTTGCATAAATATATCGACCAGGAAGGCATTAATTTCGAAGCGGGTGAAAAACTGCTGGAAAAACTGGATGGAAGGGCGACATTCGCGATGACCGCGCTCGTATATGATGGAAAGGAGACACACCTGATAACCCTTAATGATTCAAAGGCGTTTGAACCTTTCTGTTATGGTATGATCAATGGCACATTCATAGCCAGTTCGGAATCGTGTTCTCACAGGCGCCTGGGAGGCACCATTGAAAAGGAATATGATGGCGCTGAAATGACAATATGCAGCGATACGGGTATAAAAACCAGAAGATTGAGAGAAGAACAGATGAGTCCTGATGTATTTCAGGGAGTTTATTTTGGAAATGTAGCTTCACTCTACAGGGGAAAAGAGATATTTCAGATAAGGAGAGAACTCGGACTCAAGCTGGTTGAGTATTATAATGACTCAAGCGCTGATGTTGTTATTCCAAACCCTGAGTCAGGGTGGGGAGTAACTGTTGGTATTGCCGAGGGATTGAAGAAAAGCCTGTATCCCGCCCTTATAAAGCTTCCCCAGGCGGTAAGAACCTTTCAGGAAGGAGAACGATCCTCAAGGACAAAGGAAGTCGGTCTGAAATTCGGAGGTATTGACTCAATTCTTAACGGTAAACGAATTGCCATGGGAGATGACAGCATTGTAAGGGGCAGTGTAAGTGAAGGCGGTTCGGTATGGGTTGTGTATAATGCAGGCGCAAAGTACATAGAGTTCTGGATATCCTATGGACCAATGGCTTTTCCTTCTTTCAAGGAGTGGCACAGAGGAATAAAATGCCTTCATGAACTGGCAGTTCAGAGGGCCTTTAAAGAAGATAATCCATATGATAAATCCATGGATGAAATAAACAAAGCTGTGGCTAAACTCGTTGGTGTTGACGAGGTGATGTATAATACCCTGGAAGGAATAAGGGATGTGGCAGGAGACGGTTCATTCCAGGCGCTTGATGCCAGTTACCCGATAGCCGAAAAATACTGGCCTGACTGGTTAAAAGTTGAATATGAAAGGTTTAACAAGTATCGTTCCTGAAATATAGAAACAGCAGTGTTCTTACTTAACCGAAATAAAAAAGGCAGTTAAAGTTTTTTTTTAACTGCCTTTTTTATTTAAATTTACTATTTCTTTTTGGGCGGCGGACCAAAGATTTTCAGGTTGGCAGGCCCGCCCCAGTCAAAGGTTCTTAAATCAAAGTCCGGTACGCGGTTTTCGCGGTCCAGATAAGGCCCCAGGTACAGCGCGTGGAATAGAATTGGCTTGTTGATTTTTCTAAAATTGAGCGGGGCATGCTGCATCCCCTTAGGAATGAATACGACGGTTGTCGAGGTGATGGTATGCTTTTCCATCTCCTCTCCCATCCAGAGGTCTACCTCCGCGTCAAAACTGCTGCAAAGGTCGGGCAGTTCCGCACCCAGGAAAATAAGGAATTCATCATATTTATGGATGTGGGGAGATTCCCAGCAGACAGGATCGGTAAACACCTGCCATCCTATATTTGCGGTTGCTCCCGGCAATGCAGAAGCGCCTCTAAAGTAAGTCTGAGGGCTGGCTATTTCCGGAAATATAGGGAGACTGTTAAGGCCAACAAAATCATTTGCCTTAGGCGGCTCACCGTTGTCTCTCAGAAAATATTTCCCGTATATCGTGCCGTCGGGTGATGGTGTCTTATCCGTAGCAGCCATCGCCAGGTTTTGATCGGGCGACAGGGTTTTCTGCAGCCAGCCTGCGAGAGCCAGGCCTCCGGCCCCTACTAACATTTTCTTAAAGAATCCTCTGCGTGATGTACTCTTTTTACCTGTGTTGTCAATACTCATATGCGTTTCTCCTTTCTTGTGAAATACCTATAATGAAAATATTTTTATGGAAGCATTTTGTAAATATCCAATGAAGAGTGTTTGAGAAATGAGCGCCTGATCCCTCTTATCAAATTTCTATATTCCTGCTTTGTATCCGGAAGTTGCATACTATTAATATAGTTTTTTAATTGTATCGTTTAACAGCTCTATTTTTCGGTCATGTTCACTGATAGTGATTAAAAGTTTCTTGAAATTTTTTTCATTATAAAGAGAGAGGGTTTGTTTTAATTCGAGGTTTTCATTTTCCAGTTTCTTGATTTCAGCTTCGAGTTGTTCAATATTTGCTGCCTGCATGGTCAGCAAATTGTTATGTTTATCCAGCGTATTTGAAGTTTTATAATTAAGAATAATCATCAGGGCTATTACCACTAGTATTACTGCAGCCAGGATAATATTCCATATACTTATATCTTTTAAATTTAGAGACCGCATCTCTTACTCCTTACTAATAAGCTCATTGCTGTTATTCAGATCTTCTGCCAGTTTTTTTGACTCTTCTTCAATCTTATTCCATTCGTCTATATGAGTTTTTAATACTTTTTTCTTATTAAGATCCGAAGAATTTATCTTGTCGAGACTGTCTTCATGTTTTGATACTTTTTTTTCTATTATATTAACTTTCTTATTGAATTTCTTATATTCCGAGTCTAAATGATTCAGCCGGTCTCTTAATACTATTGCTTCTTCAGAATTTTCTTTACCTGAAGAAACAAGTTCGAGTAACTTTCCCTTTATCTCCAGTCTTTCCACCCTGTTTTTTATCAACTCTTTATCAACATTTTCCTGGTTGGTACCAACTTCCTCTATTATCCTGGTTAACTCACCAATCTCAGAATTTAAATTTTCAATATTAGTCCTTGTCTTCTTAGTGGCACAGGAAGGGAGTAGAACTAATAATAAAAAAAACGTTAAACCTGTCCATATATATTTTTTGAAATTGATAGTTTTTATCATAATAGCCTTCATTAATTATATTGTTTTTAGTTTGGTTTTTTAGACTGAAAACAAAAAAAGCAAAAAATATTTATAGTATCAATGTGCTACAATTTTATTTTCTTTATTGTACATATTAATTGCCGTTTGACAACTTTTATTAATGGTGAGACGATATTTCCGAATTTTCAAAAATAAAGGATTAGTATGTTTGATTAAATAAAAGAAACCTGTCTGGAATGCGGTGGACAGCTCTACATAAAACGGACCTGAAAACAGGTCCACAAATACTTTTGTATCGTTTCATGCGTCTATCGATTATTTTACGCCAATACCCTGACTTTTTTGCCGTTCAGCATTGTACCGATAGGGGTGTAACGAACCATGTATCTGTAGGTAACCAAACCTATACCAAGTAATATTGCCGAACTTATTATAAACTTGAAATAGCCTGAAAACGGCATGGTAACGAAGAATATCTGGATAAATGTTACCAGGGGCCAGTGGATCAGGTATATCAAGTAAGACGAGTCAGAAATAAATCGCATAACTTTATTCGGAAAGTTTAAATAACGTTTTCCCAGTATTAAAGTTATCATTGTCAAAAAAATGGATAAAAATGCTTCTAAAGTAACCAGGTAAATTTTTTGCTGACCGGAGTAGGCCCGCATATTTTTTAATGCTGCATCGCTTGCTATAGTGTTTCTGAAAGATTCAGCGACAGGAACCATGTACAGATATATTACGAGAGCAATTATACTTAAAAGTATCATTATTCCCAGATGTTTTTTAAATTTATCCGGATAATCCTGATGGTAGAAGAAATGCCAGCCCATCAGGAAGAAAACCCCGTAATAACCGAACGCCCAGAACCGGGGTAAAATATGTCCGGGTGTATCGGCCGGGACCCCGACGGAATAGAGGGCCGGGAAGATGACTAATGGTAAGAGCCAGACATAGATCGGAGAAGAAAAGAATGTAGAGAAAATCCTGGTTATAAACCGGTTGTTGAATTTTTGCAGTAATGCTGCGCAGGCACAGAACATCAGCAGGTAATATAAGAACCATAGATGAAGGGTTATTACCGGGTCCTGACCTCTTTCTTCAGGATTGTTTGCTGCATCAGCTTCAGCCGTTCCATCAGAAGTCAGGGGCTTCTGTTCTGTCATTACATTAGATGAGGTATTATTTTCAGGGAATGCATCTTCTGATTCGGTTAATCCGGTTGTCGTTCCATCCTCTGCTGCCGGAATCGGAATGCCTGAATTTTGTGCCCTGGCCTGCTGGATTTGTTCCTTTACCTGAACGAGAGCTTGTTGCATATTTTTTGTCATTTTTTCTTCGGGGACATAATACAATGAAAATAACTGTGTAATGGTGACTCCGATCAAAAGAAGAGGAAGAAATATAATAAAAGGCAGGCCAATGCGTTTTACCCTGTGTTTTAAAAATCCCTTAACACCTCTTTTCTGGTAAAGATAGTTCGCGAAGAATCCTGCGATCAAAAAGAATACAGGCATGCGAAACAGGTGTAAAAAGTAAAAGCCCAGAGTGATAGCAAGAGAACTTGTGTCGTCTCTTATTGTCCAGTTTTCCTGAAAACCATATGCATATGGAAAACATGCATGTATAAAGATGCCCACCATCATAGCCAATGCCCTTACCTGATCAAGATAATGAATCCTGCCGATGTTTGCTAAAGGACTGGAAACAGAACTGTCATCCATTTTTTTGCCTCCGCTTTAGATTGAATAATGACTGTAACCTGTTTTAAGCGGCAAGAGATCCGGTTGGTCACAGCCGGTTTTATATCAGGCATTCCACTCTATACCGATCTATTCTTTTACAATGATTAAATATTTACTCCATCTTTCTTCTTGCACTGTCTACCCTGAGCTTGAGTGCGCTGCCTTCATGCTTATATGCGATATCATATTCATGTTGTGCTTTTTCAGTCTCTCCGATATCACTGTAGCTGTTGCCAAGGTAGTAATGAGACCAGGGCTTTACCCAGTCTTTGTTAACATCATTTGACGCTAATACCTTCCCGAACGTTTGGATTGGGTCCTGATATTTTTTCAGCTCGTATTCAGCTATGCCAGTGTTAAAACAAATATCTGCTATAAATGTATTGTTTGGTGGATTTTTATTAAGTTCGGATTCCAATAAATCGTTTAATATTGTCTCAGCCTGTGTATATTCTCCGCATTTAATATAGTTGCTTCCTTTCGATGAAGTCAGGATAATCTCTTCAAGACCCTTTTCCCTGTCACCGTACGCCCCTAAAAAGGAAAGGGTCCTTACAATCTTCGGCAGGAAACTTAAATAATAGTCATACATTCCAAGACCAACATAGGCATCATAGTAATCAGGGTCTTT
>JASFHE010000190.1:0-10231 GCA_050123415.1 Desulfobacteraceae bacterium
CATTTGTTGTGACTCGTTATACCTGGCACGGGTCTCATCAGATACAGCATCAAAGATTTGATAGACCAGTCCATCATCAAAGGATGCCGCCATACCGATAGGCTCAGGGAAAACAGTTACATCATTATTATTGGCCAGCCCGTGCAGGGCTTCACTCCACCAGTTGAATTTTTTAATCCCTAGCCGGGGTATTGCATCGGACTGATCACACATCAGTGCAGCTTTCTCTTCAAGAGTTAGACGGGAAATAAGGTCCCTGGCCCTTTCTTCTGATGTTAAATCGGGATTTTGAAAAGGATGAGGCTGTGATTGTGAGTCTTCAATTGCCCAGTATTTTAAGGAAACACAGGCAGATATAAATATTATTACAGAGATGAATGTCAGACATGCCAGAGTGATTAAATGATTTTTCATAGTATTTCCATGCTATAAATTAAATGAACTATCCCGCGGCAGATAAGCAGGATAGTTCATTCAGGAATTTAAAAAATGAATAATTATCTATTAAAGCATTATGGGGATATCCCCAAGATTGACATCTTCAGAGGTAGTATCAATCTTTTCAAATGACTCTTTCCTGTCACCCTTTACAATTTTCAGGCTGTATTCACCCTCTCCCAGCCCTTCGAACCAGAAGTCACCGTATCTATCCGTCCTGGTATTAAGATCTTTACCGCTTGAAACTTCGGTCAGAGTACAATCTGCATCTATAATAACTTCTTTTTCATTCGGATCATATACGGTTCCGGCAATAAACCTGCCGGGCAGATTCAGATAATATACCCTGGGTTTCACTTCATCCCTCAAATCAGGCTTCCAAACCTGAGCATCGGCAATTATATCCCTGGCCTTATCTTCATCCATCATCCGCAAAGCCTCTGTCGGGCATGCATCCGCGCATCTCGGTTCCACCCACTCATCATCCAGCAAATGTGCACACCCCGAGCATTTCTGTGCTATGTTGAGATTCTCGTTAAAATAGACAACATCATATGGACACTCCTCAACACAGAGCCTGCAGCCGGAGCACCTGTCGCCGTCAATAATCACCAGGCCGTCATCTCTCTTGTACACGGCATCTTCAACCGGGCAGACCTCTATACAGGGGGCATCATCACAATGCATGCACAGGTGGGGACGATAGGCAACCTTTACCTTGGGCACAGTGCCCCTTACGCGCTCGGTAAGATCCATCCAGAACTGTCCTGAGTCAGGCTGAGGTTTTGCTATAGGTGACCAGTCATTACCAACATGCTCATCCTTGCAGACAATCTGACATGCGTGGCATCCGTTACACTTATTTATATCTATTACAAATACTTTCTTTGTCATGTCTACCTCCTCTTCTCTACCCAAGCATCAAATCGAAGACCTGAACCAGGATCATATTCCCTATTGAAGGCTTCGGGGTATTCGCTCATCCACTTACCCATCTGCTCAGGAGTTATCTTTTCGATTTCCACGAGGAAACCGCTGGTAGCCTGTCCAGCGCAGTGCTTTGATGTCAGGCCTGCAGGTGAAACCGAGTTTATGGCCCCTCCTCTGTCCAGTTTCCCGGGAATAATCGAGTCATGTCTTGCACCGTGGTCCACGGAGACAGCTCCGGGCCTGATTCTCTCAAAGACGCGTGCACCGACAAGGCAGCCTCCCCTTTCATTAAATACACGGACAATATCCCCGTCCTTGATGCCTCTCTTTTCCGCATCACTGGGATTGATCCAGCATGGCTCATAGTTATACCCGTCAAAACCCTTCACCTTGCATGTAAAGGCTTCACGTGTCCACGTTATATCGTCACACTGGGCATGTACTCTCCACCGGCCATGATTGGACATTAAAAGCAGCGGGTACTTTTTAGCCCTCTCACTGGATATCCTTTCATCATGGGTTTCACTCTTTTCTATCCACCTGGGGATGGGCCCGCGTTCAGTGTCATCGGGAAAGTTCTTTAAAATGCGCTCTGAATAGAATTCAAGCTTGCCTGAAGGTGTGGGCAATGGATTGGCCTCAGGATCCTTATAAAAGTCATAGAGACCTGCAGTATCATCCTCCCAGTCTTCAGCAACAGGCAGAACATAATAGCCCTTTTCTATAAATTCCTCCCAGCTTATGTATTTATTAAATCCCATGTCATCAAAAACGTCCTTTATCAATTCGGATGACGATCTTCCTTCCGTAACTTCGTCATACATGCCCAGTTTTTTGGCAACCTCCAGGACCGCCTCATAGTTGCTTTTTGCTTCCCCCACCGGAGGGATGGCCTCTTCCATACGCACCAGGCTTTGAAAACTCTCCCCGTCCCTTACGCATGGTGAAATATCATCAGTTTCTATAGTTGTTTTGATAGGCAGGATAATGTCCGCGAACAGACTGTCGTTCTCGAGCCAGGGAGCCTGGGCAACGAAAAACTCAATCTTGGGACTCCTCGCTGTCTCTGCGATATGATGCCCATGGCCCCAGCATGTAATACGGCAGGGTGTATCAGACCATATCATCTTGATCTCAGTACCACCTTCTTCTTTTGGTATAGGGTAGGTATACTTAACGAATTGATCAGCGGTTGGAACTTCAATACCACCGGTACCCCAGAAATCGACCTTGCCTTCATTGATAGCCTTTTCTATCAGTGTCTTGGGAATCATCTGCTTACCCCATGCCTTCGGTGTTAAGCTGTGGGGTTTTAAAAGCCTGCCGCCATACTTGCTGTTTTTCAGGCTTTCAAACATCGCCATGTGGCCGCCGGTCTTCGGAGTGACCATGTTTCTGGGCATACCCTGATAGGCAATCTGGGTCTGGTGAACACCTGGCTTGCCAAGTCCCTGCATTCCAAGGAGGACAACCTCAAGCCTTGCCGGTTCATGGGATAATGGTCCTCTAATCATACCGCCACCGAAATAGTGGCCTATGGTAGTTATGTTATCGGCAAAGTCTCTTGCAAAGGCCTTTATAGTCCATTCGGAAACTCCACACTTGGGTGATGCCCATTCAGGTGTTTTGGGTACACCGTCCTCTTCACCCATGACATAGGCCTTTACTTTATCAAAACCTACAACATGGGTATCAACATATTCCTTGTCATAGGTATCTTCTTTGATCCAGGTGTAAATGATAGCAAGTTGCAGGGCAGCATCAGTATTGGGGAGTACCGGAATCCATTTATCTGCGTGGATAGCAGCCGCATAGTTCAGATCAGGGCAGATATAGATCTGTCTGATTCCGATCTCTTTCCAGAACCGGACTATGTTGCTGGCATACTGCCCCCTGAAACCCCAGGGTGTTGTCTCAGGGTCACCACCCCAAACTAGGAGTAATTCAGTGTGATCACTGATATCTTTAACAAGATTGTTGGCCGGGGCCATCATTCCTATGAGGCCTGAGCCCCACATATGCTTTGAACCCCAGTACCAACCCTCCCATGAATCAGGGTTCCTGACCTGCTGTGTAAAACCACCCATCTTGTCAAGCAGCAGAGAAGAGGATCCGTGTGTAGCGTGAACAAACATGCATTCACCGTGACCGTCTCCCTGGATCAGGATGGCCAGTGGTCCGTATTCCCTGTGTATCCTCTTTATCTCCCCTGCGATGAGCTCCGCGGCTTCATCCCATGAAATCCTGACAAACTTGCTCTTTCCTCTGTTCTGGGTATTGCGGTCACCATTCGGATCCCAGTCAATCCTCTTTAAAGGATATTTTATTCTGTTCGGTGAATATACCCGTTTTTTATAAGCCAGGCTGAAAGGTGAGGGAAGAGCCTTCATCATGGGTTTAAGCGTCTTCCCGTTCTTACTGATTTGCCATGGATTAAAAGTTTTGGAATCATATTTTGCATCGTAATGAAGAGGCCTTATCCTTAAAATCTTTCCATTTTTAACATCAACCGCACAGGGTACTGCTCCGTAAATCCCTCCGCTGAGTCCGAGAGCCTTGTATACTGTTTTGTCAGCCTTACTCGCCAGCGGATCTTTTACCCTTTTTTCTTTTGATATTTCTTCTGGCATAAAACCTCCTTACGATTTAATTTTTATAAAAGATACTGTACTATGCTTTTCACTCCATTATTTTAAAAAGGAAATTGTCGATATTGACTTACCAATAAGAATTATTCAGATGTTAACAGTGCAGCTTAGCGTCCGCCGCCAGGCATCCCACCGCGACCGAAGCCGCCCATTCCGCCTCCAAGACCACGTTTCAATTTAAGTTCATCACCGGAAAGTGTCCCCGTCCATTCTACCTTAAAACCTCTTCCACCCATGTCGCGATCATAGGAAAATGAGATGTTGTTTCCTTCAATTTTCCCGTCCTTAAACTCGATGGCTCCAGGCATGCGCGTATTCTCGATAGTTCCAGTTAATTTGGAGCCCTCGACTTTAAGCTCCAGTTTTATCTCACTGTCTCCGTCTTTCGCGCTCCATTTCCCGGCAATCCCCTTTGAAGGGCCGTCACCTTTCTCTCTTCTTGCAGTAAATTCACTATTGATGCCACCCCCTGGCGCGCCTGCTCCAGCCATAGGACCGCGACCCATGCCGGGCATTCCCATACCCATACCACCCGGTCCGCCCACCGGCGTTCCGTCATATTTTCCGATAGAAGGCGGAGGAGTAACAGATCCTTCAGGTTTGAACAGCATCTGCGCAAACAGGTACAGATTATTATCCCAAACCGGGACTTCGTGCACTCCATCGTCAAGATACCAGACATGGTTGATTTTTGCCTCATCCAGTGCTTTATGCAGGTTCCAGCTTCCTGTAATCAGGTTGTCCTTGTCTCCGCAACCTATCCACAACAGACTCAGCTTGTCTTTGGCCTTCTGAATCATGGGGACAAGAACATTGGGCTGCTTGAGGTTGGGCGCTGAGGAAAAGCCGCCTACCCAGGCAAATTTGTCAATGTTGTTGATGCCGAAGTTGAGTCCCTGACCACCACCCATGGATAGGCCCGTGAGTGCCTGATACTTACGGTCCGGATTCACTGAGTAGTGAGATTCAATATAAGGCCTCAAATCATTCAGCAAATCCGGCTCGAGATCGGCATAGTAATTGAAATCTGCCATAAAATTGCTCGAAGGCGGCTCAGCCGTTGCCCTTCCATTGGGCATCACGATAATCATTGGTACGGCTTTTTTATCTGCGATGAGATTATCGAGGATCTTATTGGCTGAGCATAGAGTGGTCCAGTGAGTCTCATTGCCACCTATGCCGTGCATCAGGTAGAGGACCGGGTATTTTTTACCGGGATCATAGTTTGGTGGAGTGTAGACGACGGCTTTTCTGTCCACCCCAATGCTTTTTGAATTATATGTAATGGTTTTCAACTCCCCTTTCGGGATATCGGGCCTGACTTTATTAAAGTCGGCAGGTGCATGATTGGGCAAAACAAGGGCTGCACGTGTAACCTGAGTCCCGATTGTAATCTGTAACAACAGTGCCCAGATCAGGCAACTTAAAAAAAATCCCCAACGCAGTTTATTTAAACGATTCATGGAAAACCCCCTTCATTAATTTATTAATATGATTGGTAAAGGTGTATTTTGATATCGATGGTCCACGAATGGCTCCGACCATGGTTTGAAATTCCAGCAATCTGTTGTTGCCAAAACTGCTATTAATGTATATAAGTATACAAAAGACTTATGCATGTCAACAGTATTTTCAGCATGCAGTAAAAAGGAGTTTTTCTTGACCAGTTCAAAAACAGGTGCGCCAGTAACTATCTGGAACCGTAATTTTATATGCACATTATTTTCATCATTTACACTTTCTATTGCTCATTTTTCGATAAACCCTCTCATTGCATCCTATGCAATTCACCTGGGCGCCAGTGCCTATCTTATGGGCTTGATAACAGGACTGTTTTTCGGTGTTGCTTTCGCAATGAGACCTGTAGCTGGACCTGTTCTTACATGGTTTGATAAACGGAAACTGATGATCCTGGTGTTTTTTATCGGTGTGGTTGCAAACATCGGTTACGCGTTTTTTGACAGTATATCAGGTTTTATCGCTTTCAGGTTGCTTCACGGACTCCAATACGCCCTGGTTGGAATCCTGACAATGACCCTTGCAGGGGACAGCCTACCTAAAGAGAAAATGGCCTCGGGTATGGGTATTTACGGACTCAGCAATTCACTCAGTATGGCAATTGCACCGACTTTAGGAATAATTATTCTGAATTTTGGGACACATTTAAGAAATGAAAGCTTTGGTTTCACATGCATTTTTCTTTTTGGAATTTTATTCAGTTTTCTGGGTTTTATTCCGGCTTTTATGCTTTTACCGGACAGAAAATCAAAAGAAGACATTTCAGGCACAGGGGCCTGGTACAAGAATATAGCTACAGTTCATGCGATTCCCATGGCCACGGTTATGTTTTTTATTTACCTTGGATATTCCTTATATAATGTATATATTGTAGAATATGCAAAAGAGCTGGAAATATCAGGAATCAGTTCATTTTATACTGTACTTGCATTAGTTCTTTTAGTTACACGACCTGTGAGTGGATATCTGACTGACAGATTTGGTTTAGTCAAAATTCTCCCCCCTGCCCTGCTGATACTGGCCTCTTCATTTTTCATAATCGGGTCCGGCACAACAATTGGTGCGATGCTTACGGGTGCAGCAATAGCGGCTCTGGGATTCGGTTCATTCCAGCCGGCTATCTATTCCATGTGCATACTGTCCGAAACGCCTATCAGGCGCAGTGTTGCCAGTAACACGCTCTACATAGGGATAGATATAAGTTTATTTACAGGCCCTATTCTGGGCAGCATTGTATATGAAAAGTATAATTACTCCATTATGTTTAAATCAGCTTCATCAATGATCTTCATCGCCCTCGCGATCTTTCTACTGCTACTGCCATCATATTATCGCAGGCGCGGTGTACTGGAGAAATTGGACATAGAACCGGAAGGCATAAAATATTGAGCAACCCTGCAAACACAACCTTTAAACCGCCCCTGAATCTCTGTCGATGACCGGGGCTGTTCCATTATAATAATAAGGAGGATAAATCAATGAAAAGCATAGTTATCTACCATTCATGGACGGGAAACACAAAACAGATCGCCGAGGCAATACACTTAGGTATTAGAGACATATTTAATGAATGTGAAATCGTTTCTATGAAGGAAGTGGATGTTGAAAAACTCACAGACTATGATTTGATTGGTCTGGGCTCCTTTGTACAGACCTTTCAAGAACCGGCTGCAGTAACGGAATTTATCAATGCAATGCCTGATTTGAAAGGGAAATATGGTTTTACTTTCTGCACCCACGGTACACTTGCAGGCAGGTACATTGACAGGACAGTAACGGGCTTAAGAGATAAAGGTCTGACAGTTACAGGCTGGAATGACTGGTATGGCAGTGGCTTTATACCGCTGATGCCTAAACCCTATTATACTGACGGTCATCCTGATGAAATCGACCTGAAAGAAGCCCTGGAATTCGGAAGGGAAATTGCACAGCGCACGCGGAAAATAGCCAATGGCGAGGGTCAGCTTATACCCCAATTACCTGAAAAAGAAGAGTACGATAAGCTTTACGGCGCTCCTATGGATCTTGGTGGAGGAGACGAAATGGCAGATATGGTGAAATTAAAACCCGTATACGATCCTGAAAAATGTCTCTACCCTAAATGCACCAAATGTATGGATAACTGCCCTACTAAAAGCATTGATCTTTCCGGATCACCTCAGATTTCCCATGAAACCTGCGGCCCCTGCCTTGTTTGGTTCTGTGAGCAGTTATGTCCAACCGGGGCCATGAATGTAAACTGGGATATTGCAGACAACATAATGGCCACGATGACTTCAATCTTTGAAAAGCTGGCTGAACCAATGGAAGAATACGGAGAACTTCGGCGCTTCAGAAGCCTGATAACCGGTGAGGAGGGCTCCGGGACCCCTTTGTATAAGAAAAAAACCCGTCCAAAGCTCATTATTCGAGATGGTGTAATAAGAGAAAACAATAAACAGTAACTGTCAGCAGGTACCTGGCAATACTAATATCTATGATTGCAGAGAGAGGTTGCCTAAATGACTAATTGGCATGATTTTGTAGACAGAGAAGGAACAACCCCGTCCTGGCCTTACCCGGTAGACTATGAGAAGGAAAACGAAATCGATACTGACGTCCTTATAATCGGGGGCGGCATAGCCGGATGCTGGGCAGCCATAAGTGCCGCAAGAAAGGGAGTCAGGGTGGCACTGGTGGAAAAGGGGGATACAGTAAGAAGCGGAGCCGGTGGTCCGGGATGCGATCACTGGGGTCAGTGCCCGGCCAATCCCCATTCTAAAGTTGATCCCGATGAATGGGCTAAAATAATAGCCGAACATCCGGGAACCATGGCAGAGATACCAAAAGACATGCCTGAAATCTCATATGGAAACGGTATCGGCAGCCAGATCCAGTGCCGTGAGAGTTATGACACACTACTTGAACAGGAAGAGATGGGCGGTCAGATCAGGGATATTAATGACGAATACGTCGGGGCTGAGGGCAGATACGACGATACCAAATTTATGATTTCTCCCCGTACCAGCCCGGATCATGCCAATGAGATTGTAATACGTATCTGGGGAACCACCTTTAAACTCGCCTTAAAAAAAGAATGTCAGCGGCTGGGGGTACAGATTTTTGATCGGGTTATGGTTACCAGCCTGTTGACCGAAGACGGTCAGCAGGGGGCAAGGGTTGTAGGCGCCACAGGATTTAATAACCGCACAGGTGAGTTCATGATTTTCAGGTCCAAAGCCTCGGTACTTGCCGCGGCCGGAGATTTTTACATGTGGATGCTGAATACCGAGCATGCGGGCTGCCGGCAGTTCCGTTCCCGCAACGCAACCGGTGACGGTTTGGCCATGGCCTGGAAGGCAGGCGCAGAGCTTGTATTAATGGAAAAAACTGTTCCCCTCATGCTGGGTACAGGCTATAAGCATAACTGGTATGGTGGCGCCGGAGACGCGAGTTATGAAAACCTTCAGCTCGTGGATGCCAACGGAAAAAAACTCCCCTGGCCCACCCAGGGATGGGCGGATGGGGGTGCAATGTTCCCAAAACCTGATGTTTTAGCGTCCATCCGCAAGGGTATCTTCAATGGGGAATGGGCGCTGCCATTTTACGGAGATTTTCCCGCTATGCCTGATATCGAACGGCGCACGACCTGGGATCTTATGCTCGGTCAGGAATCAACCACTAAAGTAATTACCAGCAGTTATGAAAGAGCCGGATTCGATCCGTCCACACATCTTCTGCAGAACTATGCCTTTATAGAGGGAGAAAATCACTCCCAGTGGAGGACTGCCAGGGGAGGAGGGCCTGTAGTTGACTGGAATCTTAAGACAACCCTGGACGGACTGTATGCGGCAGGGGAGCAGCTGTTCTCCTTTGGTGATCACAGTTTTGCAGCCACCACAGGCAGATATGCCGGCCGCAAGGCAGCAGACTGCGCCGCACAGGCAGGTGAATCCAAAATATGCTGGGAGCAGGTCGATCTGGAAAAGAATCGGGTCTATGCCCCGGTAAAACGTACCAGCGGCATTGAATGGAAGGAGTTGAACGCAGGGATCGCAAGGACAATGCAGTATTTCTGCAGTGAATACAAGACCGAACTCCTTTTTACTATGGGACTGGACACCCTTAAGGAGATAGAAGAGGTGTTTGTGCCCACTCTCTATGCCCGTGATCCCCATAAACTTATGCGCAGCATCGAAGACCTTAGCATGCTGACCCATGCGCAGATGGTGCTGCATGCCTCCCTGGCCCGCAAGGCAAGCAGCAGGCTTCTCAATTTTTACAGGATAGATTATCCCGAGATTGACCCGCCGGAATGGTCCAAGTTTGTAACCATAAAGCAGGAGAACGGCGAGGTTAAAACAGGCGAACTGCCCCTAAGATTCTGGGGAGACATGAAAGCCGGTTACGAGGCACATAACAGGGATTATTCCGGAGTCTATAAGTCTAAATAAGGAGGTTATGATGTCACAGAGAAAATTAAATGCTATACCCAATATTACAACTCCCAACAGACAGGCCGTATTCAATCCTGAGGTTTGCATAGGATGTAACCGGTGTGTCGAAGTCTGCCAGGTGGACGTATATATGCCCAATCCTGTAAAAGGTGATCCGCCGATCATTCTTCATCCTGATGAATGCTGGTACTGCGGATGCTGCGTCATAGACTGCCCCTGTCCCGGAGCTATCAATTTCAACTGGCCCCTGCAGCAGAGAGG
>JASFHE010000191.1:0-10222 GCA_050123415.1 Desulfobacteraceae bacterium
CCAATCGCAAAGCCCCCGGAAACGCAGGGGAATTTTCTTTTGAAGAACCGACCGCAATTCCGGTCACTTCTTTGACATCTTCCGCCATCTCATACTCACCGGAATTAACAGCATAGATGTCGGCCTCAACGGAATTCATGTCCGCGTCTTTTACAACCTCCGGATCAGGGAAATGCCCTAAAATAATATTCGACAATTTTCCGTCAACATTATCAATAAACGCGTCTATCAGTTCCCCGACAGGTTTTCTGTTTTCATGGCTGCTGTCTTTATTGTGCCCCAAAAAGAATTTTAAACCCTTTTTTAGTTTTTCATGCAGCCGTATCAGGACTTTCTTTGTCCAGATTATCGGTTTGTTTTCTCCGTTTAGGACGCGCGGGCGGCTCTCCCCCTCCTGCGCCAATATATAAGCCTGCACCGTCCCCCCTTTCAGGTCCTTCGGAATTCTTCTTTTCAATTCCTCTGTCAATGGGTAGGCCGTTGCCTGTATCAATATTCGCATTTTTCCCCCCTGTTTTCGTCTCTTTTGACAACTCTATCAGAAAACAAGTTTCAAAATATTTCGTAATTTTTGTTTTAAACGCGGCATACTCTTTTCGAGGAACAACAATGTCGATGCGGTTATCTTTACAAAAAAGTTCAGCCTTCAAAAAGGCGTACTTTTTTGACGTTACATGGACCTTGTCCTCAGGAAGATTTTCCGTGAAAATAAAAACCCTCTCCCCTTTTTGATTACCGACTTTTAAAGGAACCTTGTTCATTTTGTTTTACTTTCCTCAAGTTTTCCGGACTGCACGAGGTCACTTACCATTACCGCCCGGCGTTTTTTCTGTTCCGGTTCCTTCGACAAGTTCTCTTTTTGCGTCGTCAAGGGCGCTTCTGTATTTTGCGGCTGTTTCATTCTCTTGATTCTCCTTTTCTTCATCTTCCTGAATCGGGGACAACCCCGGAATATATGTCCTATACTCTTTTTCCGTTATGATTCCGTCACTCAACGCTATAGAGAGTCCGCGAATCATGTCCAGAAAACGGCTGAAATCAAGGATAGGGATTGACACTTCAAAATCATAAAGAACTGTCGCAATCATTTTCCCGCCGTCATTGATGTATTTTTCCTGTACTTTTATCAACAATTCTTTAAATGCCTCTGCCAAAATCGTTCTTTCTGTAATCGTATGTGTATTGACAAAATCATAAAGGGTTTCCGCTGTTGACCTGTTTGACATCAAGTCCACCCAACCCAACCAATGCACAAGAACGCCTGTAACGGCAGAAATTGTTTTTATTGCCGTCGAAAGCTCTATTTTGAAGCATTCAAGCGCTCCTGAATCAGGAGAAACGATTTTCATGTCATGTGTTCCGATTGACACATTACCGATTTTCCAGGCCCCTGTTTTTATGGCATGCGCCAGCGCGTCCGTTTCGTTTTTTGATTTTGTCGTAAAATGAGGAGTCAATTTTCCGTGATAATAATTGTTCGCCCGAATGTCTTTCATCGCCCTGTCATAATTTTCAATGTCTGTCAAAACAAGGCCGGTTTTTGTTGTCGTTTTATTCATGTCGCAATCATCGCCGCCGGTTTTTATATAGATCATGTCCCCTTTTATTTCCGAATCTTCCCCGTTGTTTTTATATTTGACATTTGCGACGGAATACCCGTCAATATTGTTTGTGACATCCACGCTGTATTTATACTGCTTGTACGGAAAATATAAAATGCGGGGAGAAGGGATATCATTTTCGTCCCTGTTGGCGCCTAATTTTCCTTTATCAATTTTTAGGAGGGCTTTTCCCGTAAATTCTGTTCCTTTAACGATTCTAAAAAACAAGCTGCCTTTTAATTTATTGTCGTCAAGAACCCGATTGAAAAAATCTTTGTGCGCTTTGAACTTATTGTCAACGGATATCGACAGCCCTTCCCCCGCAATAAATGCTGATCGGATGTCTATAACGGCCCTTGTCTGCTGACACCCGTAATCCTGTTCGCCGTTATATTTTTTATATGTTTCTGTGACCTGTCCGTCGTATGTTTTATATTGATTAACCAGTCCCGGGATGGTTCTGGATGTCCGGGCCTCTTCCATAAGAGAGGTCAGCGCGATTTCCGCTTTTTGTCCTTCTGTTGCCTGAATGCTTTTTAATAGCGCTTTGGAGACCGCAGCCTGTATTTTTCTTTCAAAAAAACCCACCGTAACCGCCTTGTTATTTGCATTCTACATCTATTTTAAATTTATGTAAAGAGTAAAAGAAATAATTCCTTATCCCCACCAGGGAACCCCCGAAAACACGAAAAACGCTAAAACGTAAGTCTTTATACAGTAAGCATTTAGCAAAAAGACGTTTGCCATTTTCGCGCCTTTTCGCCCTATTTTGAAGCGATTTAACGTAAGTCGTTATATTATATAGAGTTACGCATTTTTCGCAAACGTTTGCTTTAATGACGTTATTCTTTATGCCATATAGCTTTACGTTAATTTTACCCTGTTTTCCCTTATTGTAAATAGCGTTCAAATTCCGCTTTTATATGAAGATAGTTCAGACATTTTGTTTTAAAAAGTTCGTCCTGTAATAATTTTGTTTTTAAATGAAGTATTTTCGTCCCCGGTTTTAGCTCATTTTTCCAGTCGTCTTCACAAGCGTTATAAACAGCGCAAGGAAAATACTTTATTTTCAGATAGTCAAGTTTGTTGTTTTCAAGCAGGTAGAAAAAGGCCGGTTGACATATTCCAAAATACTTGTTTTTTAAAGGTCTGTAAATTTCCCTGTTTTTCATCAAGAACAAAACAGCTTCAAACCAGTCGTTAAAAAATCGTCTTGTCTTTTCAGACGGTTTGACAAAAACGACGCCCCCGTTTATTCTGTCCGGACGATTTGTTCTCGTCGTTAATCCGATATCAAACTCCTCTTTAAAAACTTCGGAAACATCCTCCCGAACCAACATATCGCAATCGAGTAAAACATACGATTCGTTATCCTCGATCTCGACCCACGCTTTAAATTTAGTAACATTGTCCCATAGCTTATTCTTGTCCCGGGGAGGCTCGATTTTCTTTACAATCAATTTTGACTCAGGTGCATTCTTTTTTATTGAGTTTTCAAGCGCGCAGCGCATTTTAAAAAACCGGTTTTCCCCTGGGTGGTTGAAAAAGACAGAATAAAAATTCATGCGTAACAAACAACCCTTTGCGCTTTGTTCTGTTCAGCGATGATGTTAACCACAGGATACGCGTTCAATAATTTTTCAAGGCCGTCCGTATTTTCCCGGACATCACAAATAAAGCATTTTGTTTTAAATTCATAGGTGTCGATCGGATAATGGTAACCCATGGAAAGTAGGGAAATAACGATGTCGTATTCTTTTTCCGGAACACCATCATTTTTATCGATCAAATTAAACGAAAAAATACCGTTGCTTTCCATTAAATCCGCCGTCGCTTCAAAAGAATTATAACAGGCCGCTTCTTTTTTGTACCCATAATAAAGAGGCGTTTCGCTATTACTGTCCAAAAGATCCAGCATCGGGCAGCCGTAAAACTGCGCCAGTAAAACGTCAATGCCGCCGACACCACAGCCAATATCCAAAATATCCAGGGCTTCCAAAGGAAGAAAAGGGCTTATCTGCATAAGGTCATTTTCGATGTCCGCAATAAACTCTTTTACGACGTCTTTTTTGTATTGCGTCCGCTGCTTCTTTATCCAGGGAATACAGCTTTCAGGAATTATCATAATCTTTCCACTCCTTTACAATGTCTTTAAGATAACTGTGTTTTTCCTGCAATTCTTTTTGTCCCAAACAGGCCGGCCGAAGCCCTGATTTAATATGGATAACTTTAGTCTTTTCGTCCCTATTTTTCCATTCTGTTTGTTCACAGTTCCATACCCGGCAGGGCAGAAATTTTATTTTAAAAGAAGGATCGATTTTTTTATACTGTTCGATGGTCTCATAAAGAGACTGTTGATCAATCCCCCCGTGCTCCATTATAACCGCCATTGAAAAGTTATTAAAAACTTTTATAGTATTTTCTTTCCAAAGCTCAAGAAACCTCCGTCCTTTTTCCGACGGACGATAAAACCAGACACCGGTATTATACCGGAATTGCCCGTTTCTTACCGTAACAGCAAGGTCAAAAGATTCGTTTTCTATTTCAGAAAAATCCCCAGTCACCATCAAATCGGCATCCGCAATACAAATCAATTCTTTTGTTTTCATCGCCTCTTCAATGGCCGGAATAAATCCATAAAACGTGTCAATAAACGGGTTAGAATTTTCAGGCACAGGAACGCGGAGGACTTCTAAGGAAGCCTCAGGCATGTGTTTTTTCAAACTTTTGTAAAAAACAGTTAAAAGACGTGTATACGCCCCTGTTCTGTCAAAAAAGACGGTTAATATTCTCATAGATTAAGCCCTCCCTTATACCGGAACGCCGCTACTCCCAAACGCTGATCATCCATGATGAAATCAAAACAGGCGCTATTTTTCAGGATGAAATTCTTCTGGAATTTCGCTTTTTTATCCTGAGGTCTTGATAAATGCCACCAGAAGTCCATAAAAACGCAAACGGTTTCCCCAGGTATCCAGGACGGAGAAAATATTTTCAGCGCAGCAATAAACGACGGTTCATATTTGCAAGCATCGTCAACATAAACAGAAATTTTCCCCTCTTTCCAACGCTCTTTTTCAATCTCCCCTTTGTGGTAGATTATGTTATCAAAACGCGCAAGGGCTTTTTGAACAAAGGGAAGCGAATCTTCTCCCTCAACAAACGTAAACCCGTAAGGACGCGCTTTATCGACTTCATTCCCTCGAATCTCAAAAAGATCGAAAGTATGCACAGGAAGGCCGCCTTGTGCAAGATGCTCCGTTCCCGCTCCGAGCCACGTTCCGAGCTCAACAATCGCCGTGTCTCTTTTCGCCTCTTCCGCCCATTTTTTTAGCCAGGGCCCTAACCGCCCGCCCCCCATACTCGGAATTGTTATTTTTCTTGTCACTTTTGTCTTAAGCCCCCTTGCTCTCGGCTGCTCTCGCAGCTCCTCTTGCCCTTCCGGAAAAGTCCCGGGAAACATCCGCTCCCTTTCTTTGTACCATAATTGCATAGCTTTTTTACCGACCCCGAAAGGGGGTTTGTTAGCCAACAAATTATTTCTTAAATTTTGCCGGATGTGTAAGAACACCGTTTGATTATCTATTGTTTTCAGATCGCAGTCAATCGCGTTCCATTCCCGTGTCGTTAATTTTAGGATCTTCGCGTCTTTTTGTAGTTTTTCATAACAGTACCCGAACGCGGATTGATTCATTCCCGCATATTTTTTTCTCCATTTTTCATGGAATTCCTGTTCGTAAAACATGTGGTCATTAACGGCTTTCATTGCGTGTAAAAATTCTCTTGCCCTGTCCGTCGGACGGGCCATCAATACGCCGCCGTTCAGCGGAACTTTGTAGTGTGCCGGGCAACCCGTAAAAGCGATATCAAAATCGTTGTCATTAAAAGCGTGTTCCGCGGACCTTAAAGCCAGCATATCGCAGTCAATAAAAATCACATTGTCTTTAGTGTTATCAAGATGGTTTACCCATTGCGCCAGTTTAAAAGTATTGTCCAAAAATCCCGGAACCCTGTGCGTCTCCATTTCCGGCGGTTCCGGGCGTATCTCAATAAACTCGACATTCGGCATCAAACGATTTACCGAATGCCTGAAAACATCCAGCAAAATCCAGAACTCCGGGCGGTCCGGATAATCAAAACAAACTGTCACAATTTGCATATAGCCCCCAAAACTATTTTATAATAACAGTCCGCCGGACATGGCAGAAGAAAACTCCTGTTCGGATATCACAGCATACGCAACAGCGGCCGCATCCGCCTGGTCGTCATGCCCTTTTTGACTGCCATCAGTTACGGATTCAAGCTCCCGAATAAACATCTCGTTCCAATCGCCGACAACCAAAAACACCCTCCCGGCCTTCACAACAGACGCAAACGGCTTCCACATCGTTAATTTATTTTTTCCGCCTTTTTCGTAGAAATTTATTGGTTTGTTTGAAAATTGCCGTTCATAATGCGCACGTTCGAATTTTCCGGCTTGCCCGGGGTCCTGCTCAATCCAGGGCTCCGTCTCCATTCCGTCTATTTCGATCGTATTATAGATGAGAGCTTCCACGTCGCCCGGTTCGATTCGTTCTCTTTGCACATCCATAACGTAATAATTCCCCAATTGATCGATTGCCAATTTTACGCCCGCCGTCCAGTCCGGATCTGGATTTGTTTCGCTCGGCACAGTTGCCGCCCGGTCCCATGCTCTAACCCGTCGCGTCAAATAAGGGACGTTTTTTTCTTCAATAAATTTCCAGTAATGTCGCTTAAAAAGGTCCCCCGCGTTCGGCCTCGCAAACCAGTTTCCCTTTAACAATCTGTCTTGTTCATATTGCGGTTGGGCCAATAAATTCGACTCATATCCAGGGTCGATGTCGGTTAATATTTTATTGTCTTTTAGACTCCCCGGGATAAATGTAAAACTTTTCGGCTGGACTTTGTCATTAAATTTTTCGAGCAGTTCTTTTTTAGTAGCCGCCCAATGCATTTGATTATCATATTTAACAAAATAACGCACTTTTCCGGACATTCTTTTTTCAGGAAATCCCGTCTTTTCGTTGACGAACCCAGCAGAAATTAAAAACTGACAGAGAAAACTGTCCGGGTCCGGGTTGCATGTGGCTCTACAATACGGCCTGACGCCACAGGTCGACCGATTTCGCGTTAACATGTAAAAAAACTGTTTTTCCTCAAAATGTTGCAATTCGTCGAACATGAGCAGAGGAATCTGCGTACCGTCCCAATTATAGACCGTCTTTGCATGCTGTAGGTGATGGAATTCAAACTTAACCTTATCCGGGAAGGTCCATTTTAAGGGCTGGTTTATGGGACGACCGCCGAGAGAAGGATATAAAGAAAAAGACGTGTCCCACAGTCCACCTTCCCCGGTAATCTGCGGAATTGTCCTTCTGAACGTCACCGCTCCGAACCCCCGGACGTTGATATAATGGATTGGTTCGAGCAACAACGCAAAAGTTTTTCCCGCTCCGGCGGCTCCCCCATAAAGCGCAATATCCGCAGTACTCGACAAAAAAGCTTCCTGTGGCCCGAGCTGCGGCTTAATCGTCTTCATTAACGCCCCGCCCGTTTTTATTCTCAAAATCTATTAAATTAAAATTAGGTTTAAAACCGTGGGGAGAATCCGTTTCGTATTTTTTTAGCTTTATCCAAAGTTGCGGATATTCCCTCATCAAAAAAAGCAACGAAGATTTTGATTGCTTCGGACATAACCAACATCCTGTCCTTTTACAATCTGATAATGGATGTTTCAGGCCTTTTTTCTCCAAATATTCATAGCATTCTTTTTCAAATACTCCCCATTCTACAAGTGGAAATCTATAATTTATATCTGGTTTTCGATATTGCTTTTTGTATGTCCTATACTCTTCATCTTTTGCGATTCCTACAAAAACAGTATTTTCTCGCCCTAATGCTTTATGAGCCCTGTCCAATAATAAATATTTAGCTTCTCGATTCCACCAACATGGGCTACAAACATAAGGAAATCCTCTTCTTCTTCCTTTTAGTTTTCCACGTGTGATTTTTCCATAAAACCAGTCATCCCAAGATTTTGAGGGCTTTAATATTTCTATTTTTCTTCCTAAATAATTCTGTATTTTTTCTAAATAATCATATATTTCCGGAAATTCCAAGGTTGTATCACAAAATATTATTTTATCTATAGCTACACCTTTTTCAACCATCCTCAACAACATTGCGGTTGAATCTTTCCCGCCGCTAAAACTAACTATATTCATTTATCCCTGCTTTAACACGCTTACTCGTCATTTACACCCCGCCCGTTTTTTGGGACATATATTTTTACTTTTTCTTTTCCTTCGTCATCCCCGCGTCTGCCGGAGGCCCACCGGTCAGGATCAAGTCTTTCAAGTTTCCATTGCAAAGCGTTCGTGTTTCCCTTCAGCGCTGCCAGCAACATCGCCTGTTCATGCCGTTCAAGCAGTTCCTTTTCTTTCAAAGCCTCTTCAATTTTTATCCGAGACATAAACAGCGCGTCTTTTTCCAGCTCCTCAATCATTGCGTCCGGGCATTCTGCGAGCAGACAGGATTTATAAAAGTCCATGCCAAGCCGTATTCCCTCCAAAATCAAAACTTTCCGCCTGTTTATGTCCATTAACGTAATAATAAACGTGTTTAAAAATATTGTAAAGGGGAATTACGCCTTTCGTCCTTTAGACAAAAGCACGTACATCTTTCTTTCCGGATCAAACTCAAAGACAAAGTCCAGCTTTTCCGCTTTTTTAATCAGCCCCATCATAACAGACCGGCCCTCTTTCATCGCGGAGAAAACGTCGTCCTCATGGACTTCTTTTTTGTTGTCAAAAAGGGCAATAAACTGTTCAAGTCTTGTTTCTCCCTGATAACGGCCTTTTCTCCGGTCCAGCAGTTCAACAGCTTTCTTTACGTTTTCGTCTTCAAGTTCCCCGAAATCCTTGACATAGTTCACAAGCAGCCGGACCGCCGCGCGTCTTTCTTTTTCATGTTTCCGTCGCTGTTCCTTGGCTTCGGAACGAGAAGTTTCTTCCGGATCAAGTTCAAAAGATTTTCTTTTTAACGACATCTCCAAACCCCATCCTTTAATTTCTTTTCTGCTTCTCTATAGGCGCTATCGTATTGAGGAGAATAGCAACCAGACGCACAATAAACAACAGCTCTTTCAGAAAAATTATGTCTATGGACATTAAGGTGTTTTTCGGCAGCTTCTCTACTAAAAAATGGGCCTGTTATCATTCGCATCATTACCAAATACGGATCGGGCTGAATCATTGGGCATGGGTCACAAATAACCCACCACGGAGCCTCAGTGCCTTCGTTTTTTTCTGATACATCTAACGTTATTTTCATTTCCACAGCTCCTTAAAACTCAAAAATATTCTGCTCTTTTGTCTCTATGCTTTTTGTTTTCATAGATTTTTTCCAATCTGAAAAAGCCTTCAGGATTTTGTCATAGTATTCGTCGCGTGCTGCATTTGTATCAAATACAGCGGAAGACACGAGAAAATCTTCAGCCCTTCTCCATCCTCGCAAAAAAACAAGAGAGCAATCCAGCAATTCTGGACATGCCGAGACTTTAATGCTGAAATTTTCATTTTTGTAAATATCTCCACGTTCAAAACTTTCCTGTTCCAATATCTGAAAAACCACAGCCTTTTCCCATTTCTCTAATCTGAATTTAATCATTAAAACAACTCCTTTCTGTTAAACAGCATCTTTTTCAAACAGAGAACAAATTCTTTCATGTTCTCTTTTTTATGCCGCAGAACTTCTTTTCGGATTTTCCGCGCGGTTTTTCCGTTCATTTTATTGCCCTCTCTTCCCTCAATCCTAAACCTAAACACAAACAATGTCAACACGTTTTTACAAAAAACAACAACGTGTTTTCACCTCTTTAATCCATCAAAACAACAGAAAAATACAAGAAACTTCACAGCGTTTTATCAAAAAATCAAGAGGTGTCCTCCCGTGAATTTTGGTAGACACCTGGTAGACAAAGTAGTCCACCACTGTAGTAATTTTCACTACAGTGTAGTGAAAATTAAGCCTTAAAAAAATACGGGTTGTGGATAACCTGTGAATAACGAAAAAGTGTCGCATTTTGCGACACTTTTTCACTACGGTGTTGGACTACTTTGTCTACCAGGTGTCTACCAAAAATGGGTCTCTATATACATACTATATATACAATTACAAATATGGTAGACAAAGTAGACAGGGTAGACACCTAAAATAGGCCTATTTTTTCACTTTTTTTAAAAAAAGGGTGAAAAGTGGTGTCTACCCTGTCTACTTTGTCTACCACGTAAATTTCGAACAAAATTGAGGACACTAATAGACTGTCCCCCATCCTCCCCCAAAAAATATCTCTTTCCCCTCTTGACATTCCTTTTGTCCCGGTTTAAAATGATAATGCAGTCTGACCAACTGACTACCGAACATATAAATAGAGTGTATTGTCAACCGGGGATGCTTGGCCCGGACTATTCCGACGATTGGTCATGTTGGAATACTGACGATACACTCTATTTTTGTTTAAGGAATTGTTTTATGCAAAATTTTTTAAATGCTCTTTACGCGCCATGGACCGAAGGAAAATCAGGGAACCCCTATTTCAA
>JASFHE010000192.1:0-10214 GCA_050123415.1 Desulfobacteraceae bacterium
CCCCAGACCCTTGAAGAATTTGAGAATCAATCAAAAATGGACCTAAAACCAAAACACAACATGTAGTAGTCAGTTGAGTCAAGGGAATACCCCTAAAAAGATATTTATATAACATACAAATTTTCATTTTGCAATTACTCTTGGTTTAAAAAAATAAAATAAAGCGTAATAAAGCGTAAAGCGGGACAATCCTATAATCTCCCGTCAAGGTAAAAATTAAATTTGTAATTTCATCAGGTTGGAGGAGGTATATTTTCAAGGCATACGTCTCCTCCAGCCAAAAGGCTTTAAAAAAAATCGGCGAGTCTCCCACTAAGGCGAATCCAATACCTAATCGTTATAAATCCGGTGTATTACACTTCAGTCAATTACCCAAAATCCCTAATCCAGGTTATTAAATTTTAACGAGAGGCCCTGTATTGGGAAGCGGGACAATCTTTAGAAATTTATTTACCAATGAGAACAGGGACATCCATAGGATGAGGTGATAACATTCGTGGAGAACGTGAAATAAAACAGAAATAGTTGGGTAGAAATACGACGTGCGCAATATACTGGTAGTAATTCGAGATGGCTTATTCATTGCCTTGTTAATCGAGCTTTCTCTATCTATCACAGGTTGGATTTTAAACTCCGGGATTCCTTAAACCCGCCAATTAATCCTTACTACTCAGTTTGTTCACGTTTCAGCAAGCCCCCCTCTCATCCCGGACAGTCGGATTTCCCGAGTCCGGTTGGTAGCAATAGCATTTCCTTCGAGAACCTTCCCATTCAAACCGAAACTTAAGTGCTTGCCCACATACGCCCCTTGTTTGCCTGGTTTGATCTCAAACTCGACATTATTTTCCGTTGACACTATTCTCCAGCACAGTAAAAGCAACGTGGTCGCGTCTTGACATTTGACAGATACTGTCCATGGCTAACGCATATACAAAGGGACCATTTCTTGAATCCTAAATAGAGAGGGAACAAGAACGTTGTTGGACAAGTTAAATATATTCAGCTCTGGTCAGCAATGTTCCCAATTCCCAGGATGTAAAAACAGTCTGAAGGTGCTTAGGCGTTATAGGTCGAAGGCAAAAAGAAAAACCTAACAGACTAAACAGCTTTAGCCTGCCTTTCCTCATCTCTGAGGTGTCCATCAGAATTTGGAGGTCATTTTCGTAAAATGATCGCCATTTCAATTACTTGAGCCGTTTTTTAAAGATATTTACCACCTGTTCCATAAATTTATGGAACAGCAGTTTTGATTTATCTGATACTTTTTAGCCCCGGTCTCTGCTGCTCCTGACGGAATCCAGTTATGCAAGCAGATTCTTTACACGCAGTATTGCGGATTGGCCCAAATTGTCATACACCTCATCACTGCAAAGCTCCGAATCAACCAGATCGACAATAGTTACGATTGATTATGTAGGGGAAAGATCAATCTTTTCAATATCAATCATTTCCATGGTCATTTTCTTTTTAAAAAGTTGGATACAAAAAGGCAGGTTTATTTGTCTGCATGATTTTGTGCAAGATGGAATGGGAATAGTGGAACGGACTTGGACGTTCTGCCAGGTCCTGCAGGTTAACATTTAAAGCCCCGGCAAACAGTAAAAAGCTCAACATACCATGGAGGAGCACTTTATCAAAATTAATGCTGTCCAGCAGTAACCGCGCGCTTTTATCCGGTCCGGGGATTACCCTGTTTAATAAAACAAGAATTAAAGAAAAGATAAGAGATATTGTCATTACACCGATTGTAACAGGGAGCCTGAAATAGCGATGGTTAACATAGCTGAATATTGCGGTCAGTGTAATTATTATGGCCAGAATATGAAACAGATCCATTGTTTTAGATTCCCTAAATATATGACCGAGTTATTTCTTTATAATAGAATCCTTTAATGATCAATATTGTTGACATAACATGTTCTTATTTATATTTTAGTTCTGTCATAAAAACATAGCTCAATCAACAGGAGGAACACCGAATGGCAAAATCTCCCGAAGAACTTAGAGCAGAGAGAGCAAAAAGAATACAGGACGCCTACGAATTAAAACAGCCTGACCGGGTGCCTATTGTTTTAAATCTGGGGTATATGCTGGCGCGTATTGGAGGCATAACCCATGCGGAACTCGAAAACAATCCCGACAAAACCCAGGAACTGCTTGAGGAATATGCACAATACTTTCAGCCTGATAAAATCTCAGGAGTCGCTATCCCGGGAAATATCAACAGAATGCTTGGCGACCGAATGACTAAATGGCCCGGATATGACCTGCCCGAAGATCAGCCTTTCCAGTTTCAGGAAGGGGAGTATATGTCAGAGGAGGAGTATGATGACTTTATTAACGATCCAAGTGATTTTGCCATACGCACGTTTCTTCCCCGGGCCTTCAGCCAGCTTGAAGGGCTGGCAATGCTCCCCCCTCTTGCAACGGCAGTCATGGGACATGGTGCATTGCCCACTATAGGTGTGCTTAATGCTCCTCCTGTTCAGAATGCTTTAAAATCCCTGATTAAGGCCGCTGAATCGATGCTTGAAGCGGGAGACAGTCCCTTTAAAAATGCGCAAAGAATGGATGAACTGGGTTTCCCTTCAGGCATGGATTTCTGCGGGATTGCGGCTGCCCCGTTCGATTTTATTGGGGATACACTGAGGGCGATGAGAGGATCAATGATGGACATGTACCGCCGTCCTGAAAAACTTTTAGCTGCCATGGAAACAGCCAGGAAAATAATACTCAGATCATGTATTCATTCCGCTGAGATGACAGGCGGTAAGGTCATCATGATGCCCCTTCACAGGGGTTCGGACGGTTTTATGTCCATAAAACAGTTTGAGACATTCTACTGGCCCCAGTTCAAAGGATTACTTCTTGACATGATCGATGCGGGATTGATCCCTGCGCCGTTCTATGAAGGTGTATGGGATAACAGGCTGCATTATCTCGCGGAATTACCAAAGGGAAAAACAAGGGGCTCCTTTGAAAAAACAGATATGTTCAAGGCCAAGGAAATAATTGGTGATACAATGTGTCTTACAGGAGGTTTTCCGGTTTCTCTTCTTCAGGCAGGAACCCCTGAAAAGGTTTGCGAACATACAAAAAAAATGTGTGAGGTTGTTGGTAAAAACGGCGGTTTTATTATGGCTGCCGGATCAGCCATGGATTATTGTGATAAAGAGTTGGTCAAAGTCTGGGTTGAGGCGACGAAAGAATTTGGGAAATACTAGAAAACGGTCTAAACGACTGATCTTTCTAAATCCATATTTTGTAGGTTCGGATTTTACACCCGACCTTTTTTATTGATGACAATACAGGAATAATGACCCATTTAAAAACTCGGTGGCGCATAAAGCACCACCCTACAAAAAATCATCATTCAAGACTATTCATAAAGACGTTTCATCATCCATGCCATATTTTTACCAAGGACCTTCATGGTCCTCAGACCTTCTTCATCCTTCGCCACTTCACCCTTTTCCCTGCCAATCCCCATATTCCAGTATGAGGAACCGGGCACCATCATCTCGTTGATAAAAAAGAAATGATTTATTGTATCAAAAACATGAATGCTGCCTGCCCTTCTCACTGCGACAACTGCAGCCCCGGTTTTTCGTTTAAAGGGTCTTCCGTTTGCGAAAGACACGAAACCGGCCCTGTCAATCAGGCCTTTCATCTCTGAAGTAACATCAGTAAAATAGGTGGGGGAACCCAGTATAATTCCATCTGCTTCAATCATCTTTGCAAAACACTGGTTAAAATCATCGTTTTCAAAGACACATTTATTGTCTTTATTCTCAAAACATTTTAAACAGGCCTTACAACCCTGTATTGTTTTTCCTGAAAACTGGAGTAACTCTGTTTCTATCCCTTCTTTTTCGAGTTCTTCAAGAACAGTCTTTATCATAATGGCTGTATTGCCGTCTTTTCTCGGACTGCCATTAATGGCCAATACTTTCATTTTGCTTCCTCCATTTAGTTAATCTAGTGCCCATCCAGAAAGAGGCTATTTCTGGTTGGAGCTTTCAGCGGTCAGCTATCAGCCGTCAGCTAAGTCTCTATTTTAAAAGCCTTTTGCTGAAAGCTGAACGCTGAGTGCTGACAGCTACCGAATAAAAACTTTAGTTTTTGGATGGGCGCTAATCTAACTCAAGCACATCATTAACATAATTATCTATCTTTTCTTCAAGAGAAGGTTTTACATCAATAAACTTGATACCCAGTGACATTTGTTCCTTATCTCCGTTCATACTTTTTATTCTTCCCTTGAAAGTATTATTACCTTCAAGGCCAAACAATGGAAAAGATATTGTAAGAGGGGTATCTATCTTTACTTCACTAAAAATATCTATATTGGTATTGATTTTAAAACGGGTACCATTTTTACTTATATCCACAATGAGTCCCCTAAGCTGTCTTTTATTCAAATCAAGGGTTGCCGGAATATAACAACTTACCCGTTGTGCTGCCCTTATATTAAGGCTTTCAATTGTTTCAGGATAGGAAAGAAAGGTTATCCTGCAAGGCTTGTCAACTGAACCAATTGACTTTGTCATGAACCCGTATACATTGCCTTGATATAGATACCGTACAATAAACTTTGTACCCGTATCTATCTGGCTCCGAAACCTGGACGGAATCTGCATACGTACCATAAGATAATTCGGGGATTCAATTCCAACCAGAATCGCTTTGAATTTTTCTTCCATGCCATCGATCTGCATAGTCAAATCACTGCCTAATGCTATTGCCAGTTTTGCTTTTTTTTCCATGCCCTATTATTCTCTTTAACATTAAGATTTATAAAAAATTGCTGACTGTTTATTGAAGATAATTAATATATTTGCATTTATATGCTATTTCAAGACCTGATTGCTGGAAAAATCGATTTTCATTATTATTTTTTTATTAAAGACTTTTTAAAACTTGAGTATCTACTATTTAAATACAAAAAGGAAAGGAGGAGATAATGGAAGGATATAAAAAAATTCTTTTCCCCACGGATCTGAGTGAGGAATCAAAAAAAATCGCTGCGCATGTAAAACTTATGTCAGAAAAATTCGGCTCTGAGATTACCTTAATATATGTAGCGAATGTCGGCTATTATTACAGTTCACTGGAAATGCCTGCAGCAGGCCTGGCAGACTTTGAATCTGAGGTTTTATCCACGGCAGAAATCCGGATGAAGACATTCGCGGAAGAAACATTTAAAGGTATGAATGTAAAAACCGAAGTTTTCACAGGGAATCCAGCAGATAAGGTTGTCGATTATGCTGAAAAGAATGGAAATGATTTGATTATCATGGGGCATAGCAGGGCCGGACTTGAAAGAGTGCTGCTTGGCAGTGTAGCACACCGAATTGTAAAGCTTTCACCTGTCCCCGTAATGATCGTCAGAATAGAACAGTAGGATCATAACACCCGGCCGGTGATTCATCCGGCCGGCAGTTATTTTATCTTATAACTGATCGATATGGCTGAACCTTCAGTAAAGAATTCGGTATTGTACCTGTCAAGTGATTTATTATAATTCCCATACTCTTCTGTGTTCGTTACAACTAATTGATTTTAATTAAAAATACTGATAGAATACTTCCAATTATTTAGCTTACTCTTCTGTATTCAAATTATATGTGGCTGAACAATGTTACTCTGCTTAACATTATTCCTCAATTTTGACCTGATAACCTGAAAAATTTCACATTCTCTTTCTGCATAAAAAAGTCGATATTTGTTGATTTTTAACAATATCAGTAAACTCTTATCCAAGGCTGCAGTAAATGAATGAAATCGACGTCTTAAAATGGCAGTTGGAAAGGTATCGCGCGGTTCTTTCCCAGCAGATTGAGAGATTATACAATGTATTGGAAGAACTTCAGCGTACCACCCTGCTTCTTACTGTCTCCTGTGATATAACGGACGAAAAGATTGACGCATGGCTTCGGCAGGAAGGTTTCGCCATTGATGAGGACGGCTTCTACCAGAGCATCCCTCTTGTGTCTGCGTTCAGGAACGGAAAAGCTTCCGAGGATGCAGTAAGTATCTCATGGAGTAAAAATCTTGTATCAGATCCCCATATACGCCGGCACATGTACTGCCACCGAAATATCGGCAGCCATCTGAAACATATCCATGACCGCCTGGGAGACATAGGCTGGATTTATTATCAGGATGCTGCTAATGCCTCACTGCAGTATCCGTATATAGATCAGGGAAGCGCCATTCCATTTGACTTTGACTGGACCTCTTACTACACATTTATCTCGGTCAACCCTGAAAACAATCCGGAAAGACAAATTCGCTGGACGCCGCCCACAGTAGATTATGCAGGCGAAGGAATTATACTTTCTGTCTCCATTCCGGTCTGGCGTGGTGAAACGTTCCTTGGATTGTGGAGTATTGATCTTCCAATAAGATATCTATATCGGGACTTTTCTTCCCTCACACCCTTTCCTAATCAATCCCGGTTTATTGTAGATCAACAGGGTTTGCTTGTGCTGCACGACAAACTTCAAGCCGAGATAGACCAGAAACAGGGCAGTATTTTTTTACACCCGATTACCGAACTTGGAGGAGACTGGGAAAGCCTTAATATGAAATCCGTCACAAAAACAGAGACCGGTGTTCAATTTATCATGGATGAAAACAGCAAGGAATGGATTTTCTGTCATTGCCAGGTACCGGGCGTCAACTGGACACTTTTTTCAGGTTTACCAAAAGCTGAAATGGAGGATGCTGCTGCCAGGCGGCTGCGACAGGCCTTTCAACACATATCTGATGGTAACTTCTCCCACAGAATCGAAGTTACTGAATCTAACGCCATGTCAACACTGATTGAAGAATTCAACAGGATGACCACACGGCTCAGCCTCGCCGAAGAACACCGGGAAGACATTGAAAAGCAACTGCGTCAGGCCCAGAAAATGGAGGCTGTCGGCAGGCTGGCTGGTGGAGTCGCGCACGACTATAACAACATGATCAGCATCATTATGGGGTATACGGAATTAGCACTTGAAGGACTTGAAAAAGATAATCCTTTGTATGCAGATCTACAGCAGGTCCTTGAAGCAGCGACGAGGTCAAAGGAATTGACGCGCCAGCTCCTCGCCTTTGCACGTCAACAATCCATTGATCCAAAGACTCTTGATCTGAACGACACTGTGGAAAGTATGCTCAGGATGCTCCATCCCCTTATAGGAGAAGATATCGATCTTATCTGGCACCCCGGTGAAGATATCTGTCCTATCTATATTGACCCTTCACAGATAGATCAAATCCTGGCTAATCTCTGTGTTAATTCCAGGGATGCAATAAATGGTGTAGGGAAAATAATTATCGAAACAGCATTAACTGAATTAGATGATGAATATTGTGCTATGCATGGAGATTTTACTCCCGGACACTATGTCCGGTTGAGCGTAACCGATGATGGCAAAGGCATGGATTCGGTAACTTTAAACAACATCTTTGAACCCTTTTTCAGCACTAAATCAATTGGAAAAGGAACAGGATTGGGACTGGCGACGGTATATGGTATTGTGAAACAAAATAATGGATTCATCAATGTCTACAGTGAACCCGGACATGGTGCGACTTTCAAGATTTATTTTCCTATGGTGACAGATCGATCTGTTGAAACCCTTCCCCAAAATTTAAAGGCAACACCCTCATATGAAAATGAGACAATTTTACTTGTGGAAGATGATGCAAGTATACTTATGGTTACAAAAAGAATGCTTAAAAAACTCGGCTACAGAGTCTTAACAGCCAATTCACCCATGGAGACCATTACCCTTGTTGAGAACAATACGGAAGCAATTGATCTGCTGATCACCGATGTTATCATGCCTGAATTGAACGGACGTGATCTTTCGGAAAAATTGCGTGTCATTTACCCAGGATTAAAAGTCCTCTTCATGTCAGGGTATACATCAAATGTTATCGTTCATAGAGGGGTTCTGGACAAGGATGTCTTTTTATTACAAAAGCCCTTTTCAAAAAAGGAACTCGCCGCAAAGGTCAGAGAAGTACTGGCAGAAGGATAGTCCGTTTTAATCTACTGTGCCTTCTTTAATGGCGCTGTATACAGCCACAATGTATGAGTGGAATTATCTTCATTTGAAATAACTTCTATCTTTTTATCATAGGCATAACCCACCAGGTCGTAGTTATGAAATACCAGTCGAGAACCGGGTTTAAGTGTTTCAAACTGCGGTACCAGCCTCAGGTTCATCTCCGGCAGGAGATAGATGAGAAGCACGTCAGCATCACTTATATCAACTTTAAAAATATCAGCCTGTATAATCTCCACCAGATCGGAAACATTATTCCTTTTCGCGTTCTTTCTCGATTCACGGACCATCACAGGATCAATTTCATAACCTATTCCTTTGCTCCCGTACTTTTGTGCCGCAAGGACCAGCATTCTTGCGTCTCCACATCCGAGATCAACGACAATGTCTTCTTTTTTCACACCGGCCACATGCAGCATCTGAGATACGATATCATAGGGTGTCCCGACATAGACAACATCCGGTGTCTGGATAAATACGGGGTCATCCGTATTTTCTTCGGCAATCAGAGGAGTAACAGCCAGGATAAGTAAGGTTGCTGTTATAATCAATTGTCTGGTGTATTTTTTGTATCGATACATGTTGTTCCCTATAAAAATCCTAAAGAAAAATTGCCAGAGACGGAAATCTTGCAACAATACTTCCAATTGCAAAATTACTTAAATTGCAGCCTGTTGCATACACTATCCGAAGATTGGGCATGGTCAGGAAAGATGGTAAATCGTTATCCGAAACATTACAGTTTTCTATATTAAGCTCATTGAGCCGTACCATTCCCTGAAGCTCCCTTATTCCCGTTCCGCTTATTTGAGTGTTTGCCAGAGAAAGGACTTCAAGATTTTTTAATCGTGCTATCTGGCCCATATCTTCATCAGATATTTTATTACCGCTCAGGTTTAATACCTTGAGTGTATTTACCGCTCCCAGATGTTTCAGAAATCTGCCATCGATCTGCGTGTTTTGAAGTGCCAGGGCCTCAAGATTTTTCAGATTCGATATCCACTTTAATTCTTCTCCCTCAAGGTTAATGTCGTGTATATATAACCTTTTAAGAGCCGTACATTTTTTAAGATGCTTCAATCCCTTTTCAGATATAGTCCCTTTACTGATCTCCAGCCATTCCAGTTTGGGAAGGTTTGGAAGATAACGCATGGCTTTGTCATTAGTTTCACCATTCTTTGCCTCTATCCACCGCACATCGCCAGCAGGATCAGCCTGCAACGGTATACCTGATTCATTCAGTTTTTTAATTGCTTTCTGGTTGTCTCTTGGATGGGGAACGTTACTGTATACAGAAACTGCACTACATGAAAAAAGCAACGCCAATACAAACAGAAGCGCTGCTTTATAAAAACCTGACCTCATTAAAACCTCCAAAACTGCATTATAAAAATAAGGCCGGCATATTCACCGGCCTTATATTATTTACAAATTATCGTACTTTGGTCAGGAAGGTGGCAATAATACCAAGCACGCAAATAGGAATCATCCAGTACCCGGCAGTTATCCATCCCTGTGCTACCATAATCTTAGGAAAAACCACGCCGCTGAGAGTCATACCTATATTCTGTAAAAAAATTGCTACAGCCATACCGGTTCCAATATATTGAGGCTTCTTCGCCACCTCCGGAACAGCTGCCAGAAGAACAGCGGCGATAGGACCATTGACAATCCCTAAGAATATCACAAACAACAGAATTGATGATCCTGTTACCTTAAAAGGAAAAGCAAACGCTACTGCTACCAGGATAAACGGAATAAGAATCATGATCTTGCGTTTGCCCATACGATCCGATAGGTAGCCGCCTAAAGGTCCTGTGATGATTGGAATTCCAAGGAGCAAGGCAGTGACAAAAGATGCGTGCATGAATGGGCCATTTTCATAGGTCAGAGAATAGCCGCGTTCGATTTCTAAAAATTGAGGATAAAAAGAGCCTAAAGCCATTAGGGCAAGGTTATAACACCCAAAGGCAATGCCAATCATCCAGAAGCTGTTATTAGCCATACCCTTACCCATATCTTTCATATCCTCTATAAAACTGGGGACACCCTCCGGTGCCGGTCCAGCATCCATCTCTTCCTGTTTAGGCATGCGGAACAGTATGGCAAAGACAATAAAAGAAAGAGCGGAAAATCCTGCGGTTGCCC
>JASFHE010000193.1:0-10214 GCA_050123415.1 Desulfobacteraceae bacterium
CTATGTATGGGATTCCAATAATAATTATTTGAGGTATACGTTTTGCTTTCACAAGCATTTGAACAGCACCGGTAATATGATGGAAATGATATGCTCCATCCAGCATATAAAGGACGGGGTATTTTTTATACTTTGAAGTTTTATAATCCTCCGGCAGGTAGATCCATATAGGCCTCTCCTCATTCAATATTTTTGAGTCAATCTTTATTGCCTGTCCGATTACAAGCGCACTGGTTTTCTCCTGGACTTCCACTGCCGATATATAACCCGGCATAATTGAGAGGGATATAAACGCAAAGATAATTAGTCGTATCGAAAACATGGGCCAGATCCTTTTAAAGATAAAATGTGAATTTATCATTTTACACTCTCCATTTATGTCCTGTATTTTATATATCTAAGCCTTGAAGCTAACGGGGTGCTTCACGCGCAGCGGTTTTTTGCCGTCGCAGTGGAAGCAATGGCGGCTCTATTATCATCGCCCAATAGCTTGCCATCGATTAAAATATTCCGGGAATTAGTCTATACCGCACCTGTTTGGAATAAGTGATATATCCATGAAGTTCCTCCATAAGCACGCGGTCTTCTTTGACGGTTCGGCAAACGAGAAGCACGGCAGTACCAATACCAGGCACCAATGCAAACCAGGATCCCAAAGCCACAGGAACAAGCAGATTGAAAAGAATCGAACCGGTATATCCCGGATGGCGAACAAACCGATACGGTCCGGTTGTCACAACAACATGCTCACGCTCTGCCTGAATGCGAACGTGACTTGAGAAAAAAATGTTGACGGCAATGGCGCGATAGGTGAGTAAAGCTGCCGGAGCCATTGCAATCAACGCCGCAATAGAGGCCGAAACTGGAACAGAAGGAAGCCAGCGAAAACGTATGTCTAGTGCAGCCACAAGTAGCACGACCGGCAGTGCTAGGTTAATGAGCCGGACAAATTTTAAATCCCATTGTTTAGCCTTGGCAGATGCTGTCCTGCGCTCTTCAGCCAAACCAGGAGATTTTTTGACCAGTCTTTGAGTATACGCACCTATTAACATCATATATACAATGAATACCCATGCATTCCACCATGCCACAGTGCCTGCGACACCGAATAGCACGATTATAGCAATCACAGTCCCGAATAGTATTCCTGCAACTTTTTTCATTTACCTCTCACAAAACAACCAACTTCTCAATATATTTACTCTACAATTCGTGGTGTTGCCAGCCAACGATTAGCTTACAAGCCCCTCTGTGATTTCTGCAAAAAGCAAGGAACCCTCCGGGGTCTTGTGAAGCTAAATATTATATGACAGTATGTAATTATTTGTGCTTATCTTTAAAGAAAAAGAGAATTATTAACCCTATAATAGAAAGTAAACCCAGTAAACCCCACGCACCATGATGTCCTTTACCTTTAGAATACATGCAACAGCCCCATATAAAAAGAACCGCCCCTGCAATTTGTAAAAGTAATCCGAATAGTGAAATTACACCTTCATTGTTCGCTAGAAATCTTCCCAAAATTTGAGCAATAATTCCCAAACCAACACCAATATTAGTTTTTGTTTTGTACTCAGCCAGCATTATTTCTCCTTTCTATACTTTGGTTTTAAATATGAAGTTTCAAATTACACATGGGTTAGCTTAAAATACTCTTCAAATAACCAGCGGCAAGCTTTTCAGCCGGTCTGCGTTAATTTGGTTGTTGTGTGCCGGGTACGGCATATGTTCTTAAGAGTGAGTCGAATATATCATTATAGAGATATATTTGACAAGTCCCAGATCCAGCCCGGTAGTGGCGAAGAGTGTAGCAATACGCAAGGGGAGACTATCGCGTAGTGGGGTTCAGCAGAGGGGATAGTAGTTCCGCTGATTTTTTAATTTTTTTCCCTATATAGAAAACATAACCATAATATTTTTTGTACTTATGATATAACAGAGCTTCATGTTGTTGGTTTGTGATAAATTCAACTGCGAATTTATTGTTTGCATTTTTCTCCAGGAAGATTTTCTGTGCATTCACTTGTGGTGCATAGAAATTTTCTGTCCAACAGTGCTCTGGTAAAATAAAGGTGGCAGTCGGTATATAACCTGCTTTTTGCATTTGCATTACTTTGTTAGGTATGGTGTCAATCCCTGGATAAGCATCTATCCAAAAGTCATTGATTTCAGCAGGACGTTCTTCTGTGAACCACGATGCTTCCGTAACAGCAATGTAACCTCCAGTTTTCAGAAATTTCCTCCATTCATTAAGTCCTCGTTCAAAACCAATATTGTAGATTGCTCCTTCTGACCATATTAAGTCTAATTCTTCATCCTGGTAAGAGAGGTTGTCCATAGATCCGACAATACCTTTTACTCTATCATGAAGCTTAAGTCTCTCAGCATTCTGGTTGAACAAGTCTATAAAAGCAGGAAAGAGGTCTATTCCTGCAATATTTCCCGGTGCATGCTGTGCCAATACCATTGTTTGGCTACCTGTTCCACAACCAATGTCAGCAATAAGTGATCTGTCATTAAGGTTATCGATAAAACTCAGTGCTTTGGTGGTTACTTCAGGGCTGCCAGGCCCTTGGCGTTCCAGATTTGAGAAGTATTCACAGATTAAATTTATATCAAATTCGTGAATTGATTTGTTTTCATCGTTCATATTTTTTTCCTTTCTATCTAACGACCAACTCACAAGCCATGCCGCGATGCTCTGCAAAAATTGAAAGAAGCCCTTCGTGGTCTTGTGAAGCGACAGGTTAAAAGCCGATTTTGGTGCTATTTACCGGCTATTAATTTTTGATAACCAGTTATTATTACAACAATATTTTGATTTTAATTTTCTATTTACAAGTTTTGCCACTGTTGGCATTTTTTGTATATATAACTATTTTTCAAGACTCATCATCAACAATCCTCCCTAATAAATCAAGCTCTTTTGCTCCATCTCCTTTTTAGATTCAAATATGTCTTATTACTCCACTCTCCTCTTTTACCGTATACCGGCCAGTAATGCCAGTGCCCTTACCTGGTCACGATAGTGTACACGTCCAATGTTAGTCAGAGGATTTAATACAGAATTGTTATCCATTTGATTTCTCTCCGGCTAAAAATTGTGAAAATTAAAAAGGCATGATGCCCGGCTGGTGGTAACCGGACAATATCTATATACAACAATCGTATTAAATAAGCTATTTGAAAAAATTATGAGAAAAGGGAGGGGGATAAATATATAATTAACTCACAAACCATCATGTATCTTTTCCTTAGAAGCAACTCTTGCCGGGCTTTTTATTCTAATCCCTCTCAAATTTTTTCACCGGCTCATACCAGCCTGACCATAAAAAATCTCCTAAGCCGTTCCAGTTTTCTTCATATTCTTTCCTGGCTGCCTCAGCAGCATCGCTCTTGAGGAATACTTCCAGGCCTTCCTTGGTGTCAAACTCATAAGTCACCACGTATTGTGGACAAGTATCAGGGTTTTGCATTGGCTGGTAGCATTTATTTCTGACTACTTTCTTAAGACCCGGAAACTTGAAAAATGTCTCAACATGCTTGTCATACCATTTATTGTATTCTTCTTCTCTTTCCGGATCCGGCTTTGATGCTACCAGCCATAAGTATCTTTCATTATCCATATTTTCTTTTCTCCTTTACAAGATTCCCATAAAAGGGGGTGGTGGTTTCATGATACTTTAAAATATTCCACTAAACCATGGACCTGTTGGGACATCGTACAGAACGTGATATGAAATAGCTACGCACACTCAGCACGAGCGTTCCCATCTCCAATCATATCTACGTACAAACTCTATTTAAACAACTTCAGGTCAATAGAGTCTGCCATTTTTCTGTATCCGGCATCGCCTGGATGGAGCTTATCGCCGGAATCATATTCCTGCGCCATTTTTGAAGGATGCTTCGGATCCCGGATCGTTTTGTCGAAATCAATCACTGCATCGAATTCTCCACTGGTCCTGATCCATTGGTTGACCGCCTCTCGTATTTTATCCTTTTCCGGTGAGTAGTACCCCTCAAAGGTCCCTTCAAAAGGAGTTAATGTTGCACCATAAATTTTAACCCGTGGAGAGATTGAATGAGCGCGAGCAATCAGTTGCCGGTATCCGGAGATCAGATCTTCCGGAGTTCTCATTGCCGGAGCAGGACCTGTTGAACCTGGAAACTGCATCCCACCACTGCCTATATCGTTGATGCCTATTAACACGATGATATGAGTCAATCCGGGAGTGGATAGAACATCCCGGTCGAAACGGCCAAGGATACTATCTCCTGCGCCGCTACGAAGCAACTGGTTTCCCGAAATCCCCTGATTTACCACCGCCATGATTCTACCTCTGCCGTTCCTTTTTGCAAGACGTTCCGCAAGATATTGCGGCCAGTTATTAAATGTGTAAGGTGTGGATGCTGTCCCGTCGGTTATGGAATCTCCAAGAGCAACAATGACTCCCGTGTTTTTTGGAGCAGTGACATAAATACTGCTCATAAAAGCCAGAGTTGTTGTTTTGGTCATTTCGGTCAATTTAGGTGACAGAGTAAAATCTCCGCCGGGAGAAATATAAGCGATGCGCCCCATATGCACTCTCCCGACTTTGGTCTTTTCAGGCAGGTAGATACTGACTGCCAGAGTACTCAGCGCTGGTGTTGGAAAATCAACCGGGTCGCTTAACGCGGGCGCACCTGGCGGGACGGTAATGGAACCGGTTCCACCGAAAGTCAGTTTTTTTAAAGATTCGGGTTTAATTTTAGATTCTTTGTCTACGATTGCAATTGACGCTGCTCCGATTTTAAGCGGTGTATCACCTATTTCATTGGAAAATCGTACTCGCAGCTTTTCACCGCCTGTACTTATACGCACGATTTGTCGGATAGTCTGATTCTCAAAAGACGCTGGAGGGACAGCATTCCCAAAAGAAATAAAAGCCGTTGGGCTTGCACCCCAGGAGGCTACCCAGGTTTTATTCGCGCTATCACGATCAGCAGCTGTAACTATGCTGGAAAAACATATTAAAAGCATAGATATTAAAATAATAGCTGCCCTGCGTGTCAAAAATTCAGCATGATATTTTTTTGTTTCTGTTTTCATGTACATATCACATCTCCTATTAAAGAATGGCTAAAAAATAAGAAATCCGGACATGTTTGGCAAATTTTCCACCAAAAAATGGTAAACGGCCTACAGATAATCTGTTAACAAAATCCAGAAGGACTTTTTCCGGGACTTTGGTTTTTTATGAGATTTCTTTTCTTCCTTTTTTTGTTCTGCATGTTTCAACAAGAACTAACCAGTTCACGCATTTTATCAAGCGGTTTATTGTAGTTCTCTCTTATCCATGGGCATTCAAGGATATCCAGAATATTTTCTTTAAAGCACTCATCATATGTTGAGCACTTTTTATTGGGACCATATACCCTATAACTTGTTATCATAATATTCCTGCCTGATTATTGGTATATATTTTATGGTCAAAGCCACCCTTGACTATAGCTCAAGAACGATCAGAATCAACGGCAGATTTGCCTCCTGGAGATTTAATCACTTATTCATATTCCAGAGTAATTTTATCACTTTCAATACTCCATTTTTTAAGCTTATTACCTATGCTGTTTTGGAGTCTGATATCCTTGCATATTTCATCAATATCAAAGTCACAATCCTCCGGCATTCTATCAATCTCTGTTGTTGCCATGTATGATCCTCCTTTTTTTATCTATATTTTAAAGCATTTCATAAATAAGAGTGCCTCATCAAAAGACTGGGAATACCGGTTTCTCATTGATTTGAGGCTAAACTCGCGAGTTCCGCCAAACCAGAAGTGATAACAGGCCTTCCATCATCTGAATAGTCACCAAGCTTCTTTAAAAAGGTTTCGCTTTCAACTGTATCATCTACTAAGCCCAGTTCTATAGCCTTGTATAATATATTATTCTTTTTAGTTTGGTCGGCACCATTAAACCGATCAATAATCTGACCGAGCAGCTTTCTGTTTGCATCTCTAAGCATTTTCCCTTCCTCCGCCTTTTTTTTCTGTAAATTTTGATTTTGGCTGGGATCAGCTCTTTTTATCATGGTTTCACGCACTGCATATTGTCTTGCAAGATTATTGGCTGCAGAGCCGGTGGCAAAGTATTGGAGATGACTAAGCCGTTGATTTGTTCCTGATATAGATACATTGGAATCAATTGTAGCAAGAAGGGAAGGGATATCTACTTCTTTGAGTTTATTTAACGCATTATTTGTATTATCGCTGTCCTTAATAGGCTTAAGACCTATTGAAACCGGGGCTAATGCTGTTTCTTTCCGTTTAAAACCCAAATTAACTGATGATGGATACTGGGCTGTTTTTCCCGACCATTTAATTTTAAAACCCAGTATCGTATCAGTTCCAAAAATAACCGGTTTTACATCCCCTGGCCGGAGATAATTGACTTTAATACCAAAAGGAAGTTTTGGAACAGGATCATCTGTTAAGGTAACTCGTTCATAAGGAATAACATCACTTTTCGTGGGAGTATCTTCTCCATATAGATAACTCATGGTAAATGCGGCTTCTCCGGTCGAAAAAGTCGACCCTACACCCCAGAAAAAATTTTTAAAAGCGTTTGTTTTAGATGAGAAACTTGACATCACTGGCAATGTCTGGCCGTTTTCAAAGGTTGGTTCAATCACTCCTTCCTGACGAGATATAGCGACCTCCATATTTGGCGGTGCCGTGTCCATATCGATACCTATGTTCGATCTGGTTACGAACAGAACGCTGTTATAACCAATTCCACAGCCCTGAATCACAACCAGAGCACCAAGATATGATATTGTTACCAATATTCTCCTTATCATATCATTCCTCCTTTATAAGGTTTTCCTGAGTTCTCTCGCTCTCCCATTCAGAAGGCAGTAAAGGTTTCGATCCCACACGGATGCTGAAGGGGTCATTGGTGGGCCATTCGAGACGTAAACTGCTGTTTTCATCCAGTATGGTTGTTTGTGATGTCTCGTTCCATCCGACCATAAAGTGACTATCCTCAGGAGCGAACTTTATACTCATTCCCAACACCTCTGATCCTTTGACAGTCGCAAGTACATCTTCTTCAGGCGGAGCGATTTTCATCTTAAAGTGGCCAAAACCCCAGAGATGATCAGTGTGTGTTTCCTTGTCATAGTATTGAATAGCACATCCGCTTAGCAACATAGAGCAAATTGTCAACGATATAACTGCGTATAATAAGGCCCGTTTTTGTAGCCACCTTAACCGTCGGCTTCTCAGGCTGATAAAACATCCATGTTTAGCATTCCTTGGGTTAGAGTTGGTCATATGATAACCTACTGATAATGAAAAGGGATCTTCTGCTTGGCTCTTTTAACCTTATTAAGATACAAAAAAGGAAAATACATGCGAATCAGGAAATTCCTGATTTTTATCGTAAAAAATATGTGTCTGAAAAAAATAAACAAAAAGACTTTTAATGCGGTAATTCATTGTGTCTGAAATGATACGATTGTTTATTTTTATGACTGATATGTTGAAAAATCAAGGGAAAAAGATAGAGGTTAGTTATTAGTTAACAATGAACAATAGTCAAAGGCAACTGGACTCCCCGATCAAGTCGGAGAATGACGACAAAAACAATTTGTTTGGAATACAGGGGGATAAAGAGATGTCTATTTGTGAATATTCAGCAAGATCCTCTAATGGTTTAATCTATCCTCAAAACCTTTGCTCCCCGGATCTTTTTCGTCTTGAGTGAAACCAGTGCCTCGTTCGCTTCTTCCAGTGCATACTCTTCAATCTCGGGCTTGATGCCCATGTCTGCTGCCAGCGACAAAAATTCACTCACGTCTTTTCGACTTACATTTGCGACACTCTTGATCTCTTTTTCCATCCACAGATGATCAGGATAATCCATCCGTAGAAGATAGTCCTTATCCACTTCTTCTTTGCGAATAGCATTGATTACCAGTCTCCCTCCTGATTCCAGGTTTTTTAATGCCTCCACAACCGGTTTCCATACCGGTGTAGTGTCAATGATGGAGTTAAGCCTTTCCGGCGATTCCTCCGCAGCATCCCCGGCCCAGACCGCACCGAGTTCCTTTGCGAACTCTCTTTCTTTTGGATTTCTGGCAAAGACAAAGACCTTTGCGTTCGGGTATTGATGTTTCACCAGCTTAAGAACAAGATGAGCGGAAGCCCCGAAACCGGTCAAACCCAGGTTCTGTCCATCCTTTAGCCGGGCCAATCTAAGAGACCTGTAGCCGATTGCACCGGCACACAACAGGGGAGCCGCCTCGGAATCGGTGAACACATCGGGAACAGAGTAGGCAAAACCTTCCGGAACAGTCATATATTCTGCATATCCGCCATTGGCATCTCTTCCTGTAGCCCTGAAGTCCCTGCACAGGTTCTCATTGCCTCCCAGGCAAAATTCGCATGTTCCGCAGGCTGAGTGAATCCAGGCGATTCCCACACGATCTCCAACTTTTAAGGTGTTGACACTGCTGCCAATTGTTTTGACCCGGCCAACTACCTGGTGACCGGTGACAATCGGAAAATGAGGTGGCGGTGTTCGACCCTCAATCTCATCCAACTCTGTATGACATACCCCGCAGGCTGAAACCTTTACCAGGATTTCTCCTTCCACCGGAACAGGGGCCGGCATCTCCACCATTTCCAGCGGAGTCTGATTCTCTTTGATACTACAGATTTTATTCAATACCATTGCTTTCATTTGATTTATGCCTTGATTAAGATTTATAAATATGTTCTTGCACCCAGGTAACGTTTTTTAAAATATCTGTTTGACATTGATTCTATTCGGATTGTTTTGCCGGTTCTCGGAGCATGGATGAACTTGCCGTTTCCAATATACAGTCCTACATGAGAGACTCTGCCTTTTCCCATGGTATCGAAGAATACCAGGTCCGCTTCCAGGGCATCCTTTTTGTCGATAACCTTTCCGGTCGCCCACTGCTGCAGGCTGTTTCTGGGAAGTTTCAGCCCGTTTAACCGGTAAGAGGCCATAGTTAGCCCACTGCAGTCAAAGCCATCTTTAGCGTTTTCGCCTCCAAAACGATAAGAGATACCGATAAAGCTTTTTGCTGTACGAACAATTTCTTTTCTCAGGTCGATTACTGCATCACGGGTGTTATGTTTACCGCCCTGAAAGTCCTCTGGGCCTATAATATAAAATTCATCAATTATATGGCTTTCACGAAGATCATTTACTCTTGCCAGTGCCAGAGCTCTGGATGTGAAATTACCAAATCTTACTTTATACAGTCCTGAATCATCTTTAAAATAATATGGCTCAAGCCCGGGTTTCTGAAGGGATTCTGTGAGTCTGACCGCGTTTCCAAGCCTTGAAAAGGCGCCCGCCTGAACGGAGTGTCCCATCAGCGGGATTACCTCTGTAACAGGAGCAGCTTCCTTTTTCATAACAGGCGTGATGTAGTTTTCTCCGGAGACATACACTGGAGTCCGGCAGCTAAAAAGGATTATAAGCATAAAGGACAATAACAGAAGAAAAGTTATTCTATTATTTAGAAACCGCAGTGTGTAAAGAATAGATCTCATATATCAATAAAGCCTCTAAATATACTTCACTTTTTTCAGATTCATGTGAAAGGCGCTTGCGTTCCCAACCCTGACCTCGGGCAATTGCAGCAACACTCCCTTAATTATTATACAAATGTCGGGCAATATTGTCATAAAAGTTTATTGCCTCCCAAAGAGTTGTGATATAAACATTTTTTAAAGCTTTATAATCGACCTCTTTTCCTTTGACTAAAGCATTAGGGATCTCATTTTATCCTTTCGATTAGCTGCATAGCCGTTCGGCTTAACAGGCATGTCCTATGTAATGCCGGTTATGTGTCTTAAGGTAAATCCTCTGTATGTCATGACATCCATTACAAAAGTCAGATATTAAAATTCTATATATTTTTCCGGGTTTATCGGTATTTCGTCATACCTTAACTCAAAATGAAGGTGAGGCCCGGTTGATTTGCCGGTATTTCCACAGGTTGCAATAGTGTCTCCTATTTTTACAGCCTGTCCTTCTTTAGCCAGTATTTCCCGACAGTGGGTATAGAGAGTCTGAAAATTATTATCATGCTTCAATATTATATAACGACCTTTTAAAGGTGACGACTTCACCTCTTTTACAGTTCCTGCGGCAGCCGCAACAATCGCTGTTCCTGAACGTGCAGATAT
>JASFHE010000194.1:0-10189 GCA_050123415.1 Desulfobacteraceae bacterium
AATAAAACGGGCTGCGTTTTTACCTGCCGCCAGAGCCCCGATCAGGGTCTGAGGCCCTGTGACACAGTCACCGCCGCCGAAGATCTGCTGCTTGCCGGACTGGAATGTTGTCTGGTCTACTATAAGTGTCTTCCATGATGTAATGACATCTTCTTCAGGAAGCACACAGTCCACCACACATACCTGACCGATTGCCGGGATGATTACATCGCAGTCAATAACAAACTCGGATCCTTCAACCGCTACAGGCCTCCTTCTTCCTGATGAATCGGGTTCACCAAGCTCCATGCGGAGGCATTTTATTCCTGCAACTGCATCGTTTTCGGCTATTATTTCAACCGGTGCAACAAGATGGTGAAATTTTACACCTTCTTCTTTTGCCTCTCTGATTTCCTGGGGATCAGCCGGCATTTCGGCTTCTGTTCGCCGGTAGAGCAGATTGACATCCTCGAATCCGAGTCTTCTGGCAGTACGCACACAGTCCATTGCCACATTTCCTCCGCCGATTACCACCAGTTTTTCGCCTTCTACAGGCCTTCTTCCCCTGGCTGATTCTGAAAGAAAATGCACCCCTGTTAAAAAACAGCGGTATCCCGCGTCTTCTCCTTCACAGCGCATTTTGGATGAATCAGGGGCTCCGACTCCCACGAATACTGCCTCATATCCCTGTGCGACTATTTCTTCCATGCTTATATCGTTGCCTACGTTTACACCGTATCTTATCTCAACACCGAGTTTTTCCAGTACAGTCACTTCATGTGCAATCACATTCCGGGGCAGACGATAGGAAGGTATACCATAGGCAGCCATGCCGCCAGGGCCTTCCTGTGCTTCAAATATGGTACAGGGATAGCCCTGCCTGGCAAGATAATAGGCACATGAAATCCCGGCAGGCCCTGCACCGATTACTGCAACTTTCTGTTTTTGAACACCCGGAGGCTTTTCTTCAGTTTCAATAACGCCATTCATCTCATTGTCAGCCAGAAATCTTTTTATTGCCCGTATAGAAATGGGCTCATCCAGAAGACCGCGGCGGCAGCTGCTTTCACAGGGGCGGACGCACACCCTGCCTATTGTGCCGGGCATAGGGCAGTCATTCCGGACTATTTCCATTGCCTTCTGCCAGTTACCCATCCTTACATTTTCGATATATCCGGGGATATCCAGATGAGAAGGACAGGCATTAATACAGGGGGCAGTGATTAAATGGGTGTAACTGCTTTTTTTCACCGTTCGTTTTTTTTCAATTACTTTAATAAAGGATTCTTCATATGCCTCAAGGATATCCAGAACAGGTTTTGCAATCGTGCGGCCAATATCGCATTTTCCTGTAGAACTGATGTGACTCACCATATATCTTATGAATTCAAGATCGCTTTTTTTGCCGTTACCTTCAATAATCCTTTCCATGACCCTGCACAGGCGGACTGTTCCCAGCCTGCACGGGGTGCATTCTCCGCATGATTCGGAGGCAACCCGCATTAAATAGGCATAAAGCATGTCAACAGGATCAATATTCCTGTCCCATATCATCACACCGCCCCATCCCATAAGGGATTTTGTCATTTGTCCTGAAAGCTGACCGCTTATAGCCGAATTGGCGGTATTAATAATGCCATCGCCTTTTTCCCAGGTATTTAAAACAGGAAGTTCCACTTTACTATCCTCCATAAATAATATCAGGCCCTTGGAGCCCAGAGCACCATCCTTGGTTTGTTTATCTCTTTAGCAAGATCTTCAATCTTACCATATTTCATACAGGCTGACATGCAGTGATGAACACATGCAGGTTTTTCGCCCTTTTTAGTTCTTCCTGGGCACAGGATGCACAGTTCCGTGGGCATGGGCATGAATTTTAAATAGTGTTTGTCATTGGGCAGGTTTTCAATAATTTCGATTACCCTTATACCGCCCATGCCTGCCGACCATTTATATTCCTGGGCGCATGCGACCTGGCAGGCATAGCATCCTGTGCAGTATTCATAATCTATAAGGAGACCGTATTCCGGTTTTTTAGCCATTATTCAAACCTCCCCATAAACCTTGTAGACCTTGCACATCAGGTGCTTTGTAATTGTCCCCAGCCCGTCTTTGCCATTTGCTCCCATGGGCATAAGCTGGTTGATGTTGGATTCCCACATACCGTAAAGGGAGGGTTCAGCCCCGTCTTTTTCAGGAAACCACCAGCCGTGTGCAGCCATTACCATCCAGCGGGGTACAATGGGCGACACCTTTGCCTTGAGCTTGCATTTACCGATCCAGTTTTCCACCCATACCCATTCGCCATTACCAAAGCCAAGGGATTTTGCCGTATCAGGATGTATTTCCACTACAGGATCAGGATCAGCCTCCCTCAACCAGGGAATATTCCTGTGTTCTGATAAAAAGTATACTGGAGAACGCCTTCCTGTTGAAAGTATGATCGGGTACTCTTTTGCAAGGTCCGGCCTGCTTACAGGTGTGAATGGAGGTTCTTCATAACAGGGGATCGGGTCAAGTCCCCATTCCTCTCTCAGGGTTGAATAAAGCTCTACCTTGCCTGAACGTGTCTGGAATCCCGGATTTTTATCCTGTCTCAAGAGACCTCTCTCATGACGATGATATGGAGCGCTGGAATTACCATTGGGAGGTATTGACCAGCCCTTTTCCTGGAGTTCCTTAAAGGTCATACCTGAAGGCGCAAGGATTTCATCAAAAAGGTCATAAATTGTTTCCCACCTGAGGTTGGGATCAAACCGCTTTGCCATTTCAAAGTTGCTCTCGATAAGGGACCTGCAGTCTCCCACTGTCATGGCCTTGTTGATGGTCTGCAGGGGAACCCACCAGCTTCGGATACTGTCTTTTTCAAGGAATGAAGTCGAGGGTAATACAATGTCTGCCATCTGGCATGTGGGTGTCATAAAGATATCTGTGACCGCCACAAAATCCAGCTTTTTAAGTGCCTTTATCCATTTTTTGGGGTCATATCCGGTACCGCCAATAAGATTGCAGCACTGGAGCCACATTCCTTTTACAGGGTAAGGATCTTCGGAAAATATCTGGTCGAGCATCTTGTCGGTCTGCGTTCTCCAGATGAACTCCCTGAATGGGCCGTAGTCATTGTAGCCGATACGTTTTTTATCCATCTCTTTGGATTCAAGTTTAATTACACCCTTCGCTCCGGGAAGGGCATAGGCAACAGCATTATAGGCGTAGCGTGCAATAGGGTTTCCGCCGGGGACATCCAGGTTGCCCATAATGCTCCATAAGGACGCAATGGCTGTGGCAGTGGGGGTTATGGCCGGAGTTGAATCTATGGCAAGACCCCACTGGATTGTTGCAGGTTTGCTCTTTGCATAGAGATGTGCTGCCTCAATAATATCTTTTTCCTTGAGCCAGGTGATTTCAGCCACCTTTTCAACCGGATATTCCGCAGCCCTTGCACAAAACCTGCTCCATACTGTTGTAGCTTCTATTTTTGTCCCATCAGCCAGTATTATTTCAAATATTCCCTCAAGGGCAGCCTCACCGACATCGCCTTTATAGCCTGCACATCCTGAATCCCATATCACTGTTTTGTTAGCGGTTGTATCCCATACTGTAAAATTTTCAGCAGCTCCATCCGGGTCAAGATCGATTTCCCTGAGGAGTTTTCCGGTATCCTTTCTGATCAGGTGAGGGGCGTTTGTCCACTTTTTAACAAAATCCTCATCATAGAGTTTTTCCTTAATTACTATATTTAAAAAGCCCATTGCCAGTGCCCCGTCCGTACCCGGCCTGAGTTGAAGCCATTTTTTTGAGCGGGATGCAAAAAAGCTGAGACGGGGATCAATGGTGATAAGCTTGGCACCCTTTTTCATCAGGTCGGTTACCCAGTGGCCGAAGATATTGTCCGGGCAGGATGCAGGGATATTATAACCCCATACGACTATGCACTCTGGAACTTCATATTCGGGATCATCATGCCCCTGGGGAAGCCATTGCCCGCCGTCAAAAATACAGTAGTCACCGATAACAGTCTCGGTTGCTGCGATCCTGGGTGAATAACAGCCGTTTCCGCTCATGGCAAATGATACGTTAGGACTCCCATAGGCATATGCAAGCATGCATATCCAGGCACCTACATCACGGCCTGTTCCCATTGAAAAGGTCATGCTCTCAGGGCCGTATTCATCCCTGATTTTGTTCATTTTTTCTTCTATATAATCAAATGCCTCATCCCATGAAATCTCTTCCCACCTGTTTTCACCCCTCTCACCAATCCGCCTCATGGGCTTCGTGATCCTTTCCGGGTGGTGGACAAACTGTGTCATGGCAAGGCACCTGGAACAGAGCCTGCCCCTGTTCATAGGGTGATCAGGGTCACCTTCTATCTTTATCAATTTATTGTCCTTGATATGTGCAATAACACCACAGCCCCCATGACAACCCGGTCCGCCGGACCATGTGGTGGTGCGTATTTTCTTTATTCCGTCATCAGCCATTCGGATTTTATTTCCTTTCCGGTTCTGTGCCGGAACCAGTTACTTATAATCCCGGCAAAATTTGTTGAAAAAAAATTTTACATGTTATATCGGAATTGATACAAGTATTCAAATTAAAAAAGGATTTTCCTGGAAAAATTGTCTTTTTAGAAGGGGATGCACACCTTCGATTCGCACCAAACGAGGTGTATCAATTTGATTTAACATGATTTTCCAAACTTAAACGATTCATAAAATAAAGGAGAAGCCGATATGACAGAAAAATATTTATCAGTATCAGATTACGATTTAATGCCGAAAGTTAAGGATTTTTTATCAAAAGAGTTTAAAAACTGTATTGATGGAAAATGGCAGAGCGCGGTAAGCGGGGAGACCTTTGAAAAAAAAGACCCGGCAACTAATGAAGTTGTAGCCCATGTATCCAAAAGTGATGTGGTTGATGTTGACATGGCAGCTACGGCAGCACGAAAGGCATTTGATGATTCCCCCTGGAAAAAGATGACCGGAGCTGAACGACAGGACATCCTATTAAGATTTGCCGACCTTATCGATCAGCACAGGGAAGAGCTCTGTCAGATTGAGTGTCTGGACCTTGGCAGGCCGGCAACAGATCCCGGACACTGTATGATGGGTATTAATTTTGCCAGATACTATGCAGGTCTTGCCACTAAAATTGCGGGTGAAACCCTTGAGCCCATGACACTTTTACCACATGTAGACAAGGTGTTTTCCTACACCCTGCGTCAGCCCGTCGGGGTTATTGCAGCAGTTATTCCATGGAACGCGCCCATGCCCATGTTTGTAAGCAAGATAGCCCCGGCCATTGCAACGGGATGTACAATGGTTATCAAACCCGCATCAGACACACCCCTGATCGCCGCAAAACTTATGGAACTGCTCCAGATGGCAGGTCTTCCTGATGGGGTTGTAAACCTTTTACAGGGGCCCGGCGGGACAGTAGGGTCTAGACTGGTGGCTGATCCCAGGGTAAACAAGATAACCTTTACAGGTTCCACCGAAGTAGGAAAAAGCATTGCCAGGGCGGCAATGGAAAACCTTACAAGGATTTCCCTTGAACTCGGCGGAAAATCACCGAGCATTATATTTGACGATGCGGACATGAAATCAGCACCCTTTGAGGCATCAATGTGCGTATATATGAACTGCGGTCAGATCTGTGTTGCGGGCTCCAGGCTGTTTGTTCAAAGGAAAAAGTTTGATGAAGTTGTGAGTGCAATTCAGAGCAGGGCCGAAACCATGAAGGTCGGCCCCGGTTTTGATCCTGAAAATGAAATGGGCCCGCTTATTAATGCATCTCAGAAGGCTAAAGTCATTGAATATATGCAAAAGGGTGTTGATTCCGGTGCAAAACTGGTAACAGGCGGTGAAGGCATCGACAGACCTGGTAATTTTGTAAAACCTACTATATTCGTGGATGTTGATAAAAACGCGGCAATTTATCGCGAAGAGATATTCGGGCCGGTTTTGATCGCCACACCATTTGACACCATTGAGGACCTCATACCTGAGGCCAATGACACCAATTATGGTCTTGCAGCCAACATCTGGACATCAAACCTGAATAACGCTATAAAGACTGCTGCAATGGTGGACGCAGGTATGATTACTATAAATGGCGCGACCCTGCCTCCAGATCCGAATCTGCCCTTCGGCGGGTTCAAGCATTCGGGAATAGGCAGAGAAAACGGAAAGTCCGCGATAGATTATCATACAGAGGTGAAGACAGTAAGTATTGTGATGTAAAAAAACTTTAAAAGCTGCTGGTCCGGGGAGACAGGGAAGAATATAGAGTGAATTAACGCCTGATATTAAAGACTATGGAAATAAAAGGTAATGTTAAGTGCAGTTTGAATGAGGCTCTTGAACTGACATTCAATAGTTTATATCTTCTGGAAGCTGAAACTGTTGATCTTTCAGAGGCTGTTGACAGAGTGCCGTCATCAGATGTCTTCAGCCTCGTTGATTCTCCTTCCGTGGATGCATCGTTAAAGGATGGCTATGCGGTTGTTGCTGATGATATCAGGCATGCATCAATTTCTAACCCTGTCAGGCTTAAATTAGCAGGTTATCGTGCGGCAGGTTCCATGGCAGATGTTGCTGTATCATCCGGTAATGCAGTCCGGATACTAACCGGTGCAGGGATTCCTTCGGGAGCAGACGCCGTATTAAGTGAGGAATTCGTAACAGATGAAGGTGAAACAATAAATGCATTCAATTATGCTGAAAAAGGTCGAAATATCACAGAACGGGGAAGTGATGTTTTTAAAGGTCAATGTGTAGCAAAAAAAGGAATGCCTTTATCACCCGGCGATGTGGGGCAGCTCGCTGCAGGAGGACACAGCAATATCTCGGTAGTGCGTAATCCTGTTGTGGCTGTTCTTTCCACCGGAGATGAAGTTATTTCGCCAGGACATACATTTACAGAGGGAAAACTTTATGCAAGCAATATGTGCACACTGGTTGCGTGGTGCCGCAGGTATGGAATGTATACACATGCTATGGTTGTTAAAGATGATGCAGAAAAAATAGCCTCAGCCCTTGAATCACTTTCGAAGATCTCAGATACAGTAATTACCAGTGGAGGGGCATGGACCGGAGATCATGATATTGTCCCGGAAATTCTAGAGCAGCTCGGCTGGAAATTTGTCTTTAACCGGGTCCGCATGGGCCCCGGTAAGGCAGTAGGTCTTGCTATGAGAGAAAAAAAACCGGCATTTATCCTGCCGGGCGGCCCCCCTTCTAATCTTACCGGGTTTCTGCAGATAGCCCTGCCCGGGCTTATGAAGATGGCAGGCTATACAAATCCCGGACTTCCCAAACGAATGGTCAGGATGGCAGACGATGTCAGGGTTCGAAGCCTTGACTGGACCCAGTTTATATACGGTACAGTTAAAGCCAGTGAAGGTGAGTTGATATTTAAAAGTATTGAAACGGAAAGTCGCTTGCAGTCAATGGCCATGGCTCAATGCGTAATAAATGTGCCTGAAGGAATTGACTATTACCCGTCAGGTACGTTGCTGACAGCCCAGATGCTTAGCAAATAGATATCGTAAATCTTTTAAGAGTAAAAAATGCTGCCGAAAACCGGGATTACAACAACTAAAGGTATCTTTCATTCCATATTATAAAAGTATGTCGGAGATTAAGAATGCGATATGCAGAGACAGGATATAATCTGGAAATCGATCTATCCACTGGAAATATAGAACGAGTAGAGACCGATCCGGAATTAATGAAGCTTCATCTGGGCGGCCTCGGTACCAGTGTTAAAATCCATTATGACCGGACCCCTCCTGAAACAAAAGCCTTTGATCCTGAAAATCTGCTGATATTCAGCAGCGGACTTCTATGTGGTACTCCCGCTCTCAGCGCCAACCGATCTATTGTAAGTTTTATTTCACCACAGACAGATCTGCTGGCCTATCCTATGATGGGAGGATTCTGGTCTCCTGAATTAAAGTATGCCGGTTATGACAAGGTAGCAATCCGCGGTAAGTCACCTCAGCTAATATACATCTGGATCAACAATAACAGGGTGGAATTACGCGATGCCTCACACCTTAAAGGAAAAGGTGCGGTTGAGACCCAGGAACTGATCCGAAAAGAGTTAAAAAATCCTGATGTCCAGGTAGCAGCAATTGGTCTGGCCGGTGAAAACCGGTGTTTTACGGCATCCATAGAGCAATCCCGCTCAAGTTCAAGCAGGGGTGGAGGCGGAGCTGTTATGGGTGATAAAAATATCAAAGCCATTGCCGTGCGCGGTACCAGGGCTATCCACCTTGCCCGCGGGGCAGAGTTCATGGCCCACATGAAGGAGATCACCAGATACATCAACTATCGCAATGCCAATGTACTTCCCGGAATAATGCCCATTATGTCAGGAATCGGTTCGCCTCAAATGATGAAACATACTGATGAAAAATGGCACACAGAGAGTTTCGCATGGGGCAATGCGAGGGTTCGCAGAAAAAATTTCTGGACCCGGGAGATCGAGGAAAGCTGGTATAAGAGCCAGACTGAAGCCATAAAACGATTTATCAGCTGTTTTAACTGTCCCCAGCAATGCGGGGCACTGATCGTACATAAGGATGTGCCACCCTACATGATGAAATGTTATTCCAAACTGACCTATAACATGGCGGCATATGTCGATGATCTTGATTTCAGCTGGAGAATCTGTAAAAAGGCATTTGAATACGGGCTGGACTCCTTCTCAACCCCGCAGATTCTGGCCTTTGCTGTAGAGCTTTATGAGGCAGGTATTTTAACGGATGAAGACTTCAAAGGCTGCCCCGGTGATAAAGAAGGCAGGTTTTTCTGGCTGCTTGACCGGATCGCACATCGTGAAGGTATCGGCGATATTCTGGCTGACGGCACCTATTGGGCTGCCAGGCGGATCGGCAAAGGCGCTGAGGCATTTGACCATAATACAACCAAAAAGCACGAACAGATGAACATCAAGCTCGGAATGCTGGACCCCATGTATTACCTGATGTTTGCGACCAATGAGAAAATCAGTATTACCCAGATCGAAGGGAACTGGCCCCAGGCGGCATTCCCTAATAAGGAGGATCGCAGGGAATTCGTAAAAGAATGGCCTCAACTGCCGGATGAAAAATTTAAAAAATATTTCATGGACTGGGAGCCGCGCGGGGAAAATGCCAACCCATACTATCCCACACCTGAAATATCATCGGAGATCGTGGACTGGATGGAGATGCTTCACAATATAGACGATGCCCTTGGATTATGTTCCGGGATGGGATCATTCTGCCTGAAGCCGCCATATCACATCCACAATTACCCGAAATTGATCTCTGCTGCTACGGGGATGGATCTGGACAGGGAAGATTTAAAAAAGATTGTCAACCGCAACAGGAATCTTCACCGGGCATTCAATAACCTGAGAGGTATGCGAAGATCAGACGAACTACCTCCGGAAGACCACTGGAAACACAGGTTCCCGGACCTGGAAGAAACGCTTATACAGCGTTACTACAAATTCAAGGGATGGAATGAGGAAGGAATACCGACCAGGGAACGCCTGCATGAACTGGACCTGGATTATGTTGCCGATGACCTGGAAAAAAGAGGAATTTTAAAAATTGGAAACAGTGAAGAAAATAGTAAAGACAATCAAAATTGATGCGGATAAGTGCAATGGCTGCAGAACATGTGAAGTTGTCTGTTCCGCGTTTCATTCGGTTCCAAAATACAGCAGTATCAATCCTGCAGCTTCTCGCATAAAAGTAATAACTCACAGGTTGATGGATATCTGGCTGCCTGTTTTCGCTGGTGAATATACCCCTGCTGAATGCGCAGGCAGGGATAAATATATTATCGATGGGAAGGAATACGATGAATGCACCTTCTGCAGGGCTACCTGTCCTTCAAGGAATATGTTCAGGGAACCTGATTCAGGCCTTCCTCTCAAATGCGATATGTGTGAAGGTGAAGAAAAGCCACTCTGTGTTGAATGGTGCCTGACTGATGTACTGATTTATGAAGAAAGAGAAGAAGTTATAGATGAGCCGGGACCTGATAATCTGGAGACAGGGCTTGCATACCTGGCAGATGAATATGGTTTTGAAAAGATAGTAGATACTCTTACGCGAATGGTTGAGTCGAAAAAACAATAATTTCTTAATAAAGAGAGGCCTATGGAAAAATATAAAATGTATATTGGAAACAGGTGGGTTCCGGCG
>JASFHE010000195.1:0-10158 GCA_050123415.1 Desulfobacteraceae bacterium
CCTTTAACGGGGCTAACTACCGCCAGCGGCCCATTTCGGATGTGGTGGAAGAGTTCCGGTTGATCCCTGAAAAACGTGTACTGGTTGTGGATGATAATCTGATAGGAACCAGTCGTAAACATATTGAGCGGGCCAAAGAATTGTTCCGGACCATGATACATGCGAATATTAAAAAGGAATGGGTGGCCCAGGCCAGCATTAACTTTGCCGATGACGAGGAACTCCTGGGTCTGGCAGCAAAGGCGGGTTGCAGAGGTGTATTTATCGGCTTTGAAACTCCATCGGCTGAAGGATTAAAAGAGCTCGGAAAAAAATACAATATTTTAAAAAACCGTGATTTTCATGCTTCCGTGCAGCGCATACAGCGCCACCACATACTTGTTGTGGGCTCCTTTATTATTGGTCTGGATATTGATAAACCGGGCATTGGTAAACACATCGCAAGTGTTGCCAGTCAGTATGGAGTGGATAGTCTCAATGCTTTATTCCTCACCCCTCTTCCCGGCACGCGCCTGTGGGACCAGATGAAATCCGAAGACCGCATTGCTCTGAACCGGTTCCCTGAGGACTGGAGATATTACACACTGACTTTCCCGGTAGCTGTATATAAACAATTATCTCTTGAACGCATAATCGCCGAAATGTTTTCGTGCGATAATGATTTCTATTCCATACCGCGGATTCTGCGACGGATGTGGAACAATTTATGGCAGCGTCGCGAGCCAATTATCAGCCTGGTGGGTAATTTATCATACAGGTACAATCTCCGGTTTAACCGCAAATTATACGCAGATTTCATTAATTATGTGAAAAACCGGGGTTTGAGAGGAGGCAGGCATAATGTCCTACAAATTAAACCTGAAAACCAAAATCAAGCTAGACAATCTTTTAAAAAAGCTCCTTTCCACAATCAGGGGAAAACCGGGAAGAAGTCGGCTGGATAAGGGTCTTGTCCGGGAACTTCTCGGTAGGGCCGGATATAAAAATATCCATGTCAGGGATCTTGACCTTTACGTGCGCCCCCTGGAGGGTGAAAACATGGAGATTGTGGTCATGGGAAATGAGCTGGCCATCTACCGTACTACCCTGGATGATATAGCTTTGCGCAAAAGCCCCTATTGGCAGGAAGTATTCAGTATCAGTAATATAAGAAAAATAATGAATGATAAGGATGTGCTTATAAGTAAGGGCAGAAAATCACTTGAGTTATTACACTCAAATGCACTGGAACTACTGGATCTTGGCTATACCGGGGATGACCTGATGCTTTTACAGGAGGACGGGCGTAACGGTCTTGAAAGGAAATCTATTACTCGGATACGGGAATCTCTGGATTTATTTGTTGCCCTGCTGGATTTTCAGCCCGTATCTTTCGGGGGCCTTACTCATAATTTACATATTTATGCAGGAATAAAATCAAATGGTGGTAATACTCACACATTTGAGCCTGTCATTCTCTTTGATGAAAAAAGTCTGTACCTGGGCATGAAGAAAGGGCCCTTTATACTTCGGATGGATAGTGACCTTGCCTGGCTGATAAAACATAACATGAAAAAAGAACAGGTCGATCTGGATGGTATTGATGTTTTTAAATTTCTGGCTGAACTAGCGCTTGAAAAACTGCAGGTTATGAAGACGTCAACGGATATGAATTGATATTCCCCTCAGGAAGTAATGAATGCCTCGTGATGGTAACTGACTGTTAACATTAAGGTTCCTGATTTTTAAGATGTTGGTTAATGCGTGATTACTGTTACTTTAATACTTTTAACGAAAAGAGGATACAATGGGAGATAAAGGGAAAAAAGATAAAGGAAAACGGGAAGAGCAGAAAAAAGGTAGACAGACACTTAAAGAGAAGCGGAAGCAGAAAAAAGGTGAAACGAAATCAGTTTTTGAAAATGAAAAATGAATCTAAGAACGAAAGGCAGTAATTATGCCAGCGATCAGCAGATATTATGATGGAATCAATTCAATCGCTGTAATAGGCAATTATCTGCCCCGCCAGTGCGGTATCGCAACTTTCACAAAAGATCTGGTTGAAGGTCTGACAGTGGAAGCCCCTGATATCAATTGCGGGGCAGTCGCAATGAATGACAGACCTGAGGGGTATGCGTATCCTGATAAAGTTCACTTTGAGATCAACCAGAATAAATTGAGTGATTACAGTATTGCGGCTCAATATCTCAATATCAGCCAGACGGATATTGTCTGCCTACAGCATGAATATGGGCTTTTCGGTGGTCCTGCAGGAAGTCACATTCTTAAACTTCTGGACAATCTGCGTGTGCCGATAGTCACGACGCTGCATACTGTTTTGAAAGATCCGGCCCCTGAATATCGTGATGTTATGTGCAGACTGACTGATCTTTCAGATAAACTGGTTGTAATGAGCCATCGGGCATCTGATTTTCTCAAGGATATCTATGCCGTGCCCGAGGAGAAAATCGCCTTTATTCATCATGGCATTCCGGATACTCCTTTTATTGATCCCAGCTTCTATAAAGACAAGTTCGGTGTGGAAGGGAGAAAAGTGCTGCTTACTTTCGGGCTGCTTTCTGCAAATAAAGGCATTGAGAATGTACTGTATGCTCTCCCGGAAGTAGTTAAAAGACACCCTGATATTGTCTATATTATACTGGGTGCGACTCACCCCAATATTCTCAGGTTCCATGGTGATTCTTACCGCATTATGCTGCAGCAACTGGTACTCAAGCTTGGTATCAGCAGACATGTCATTTTTCAAAATCGTTTTGTCGAGTTGAGAGAATTGTGTGAATTCCTCGGTATCGCCGATATCTATGTGACTCCATACCTTGAGGAAGCCCAGATTACATCAGGGACCCTTGCCTATGCCATGGGTACAGGCAAAGCAGTCATTTCAACACCATACTGGTATGCCACGGAAATGCTTGCCGAAGGTCGGGGCCGGATTGTTCCATTTCGGGATCCCGGTGCTATAGCAGATCAAGTTAACACACTTCTGGACAACGATGTTGAACGGCATGCCATACGTAAAAAAGCATATACATTCAGCCGTAAGGCGATCTGGAAGGAGGTGTCCCGTAGGTATCTCAAGGTATTCAGCGAGGTACGACAGAACCGCACCCGGAACCCCCGCCCCCGGCATTTGTATATCAAGGATATCAAGATTATTACGGATTTTGAACTTCCCGAAATTAAAATTGACCACATGAAGGCCCTTACAGATGATACGGGCATCCTGCAGCATGCCAATTATACCATCGCGGACCGTACCCATGGCTACTGCACCGATGATAACGCGAGAGCCATGCTGGCAGCCGCTATGGGGCAAAAATACCTGTCCACAAACGGTTCAGGACTTGATTTTCTCAGCGGTCACTATCTTGGATTTCTGCTGTATGCCTTTAATGATGAAAATGGTCGCTTTCGTAATTTCATGACGTACTCACGGCAGTGGATGGAGAAAATAGGGTCCGAGGATGCCCATGGAAGAGCACTGTGGTGTATTGGTAAATCCGTGGCTTTTCTTGGTAATCCGGGTCACCTTGCGATGTGCACTACTCTTTTCAATAAGGCGCTTCGGGTTGTGGAAGATTTTTATTCACCCCGTGCTATCGCCTTTTCCCTTGTTGGCATCCACGCCTATCTGTCAAAATTTTCCGGTGACAGTGACAGCCGAAGGATTCGGGAAATTCTCGCCAACAGACTTTTTGATCAGTTTAAAAACAATGCTGCAGACGAATGGCCATGGCCTGAGAATGCGCTAAACTATGCCAATGGCAAACTGCCACATGCTCTCCTGATGTCCGGCCAGTGGATGCAGCGAAACGATATGACAGATATGGGACTTAAGTCACTCAGGTGGCTGCTCTCCATGCAAACTGAAAAAGATCACTTTGTACCCATAGGGAATATGGGCTGGTATCATAAAGACAGTAATAAAGCCCGTTTTGACCAGCAGCCGGTAGAGGCCAACGCCATGATCGAGGCATGTGTAGAAGCCTTTAACATAACAGGTGATAAAGCATGGATTGACAGTGCGGTCATGTGCTTTAACTGGTTCCTGGGGAATAATGACCTGAATATGGCGCTTTATGATGCGAAGACAGGTGGCTGCCGTGACGGATTGATGGCGGACGGAGTCAACCAGAATGAAGGCGCTGAGTCAACCATTGCCTGGCTGCTGTCACTCATGACACTGCAAAAACTCTATGCCGACGAGATTCTAAACCATCCGTTGCCACAGAAAACCGATTATCGAAAGGAACTGTCATGAACATTGCCATTCTCTCGCCTGTTGCCTGGCGCACACCGCCGCGACATTACGGTCCATGGGAAAATGTGGCATCTCTTTTAACCGAGGGTCTTGTCGCGCAGGGTCATAATGTAACCCTGTTTGCAACTGCAGATTCGCAAACCAGCGGAACACTGCATGCCGTTTGCCCTCAGGGCTATGAAGAAGACCTCTCACTTATACCAAAAGTCTGGGAGTGTCTGCACATTTCAGAGCTGTTTGAGCATGCCGAAGATTTTGACATTATCCATAACAATTTTGATTTTCTGCCTCTGACCTATACCGGCCTTACCACCACACCGATGGTGACTACTATTCACGGATTTTCATCGCCGGGAATTCTGCCGGTTTACAGGAAATATAACGGGAAGACATTTTATGTTTCCATCAGTGATGCCGACAGATCGCCTGATCTTGATTATATTAAAACAATCTACCACGGTATTGATATAAACCAGTTTGATTTTGAACCCTGCCCGGAGGATTACCTTCTTTTTTTCGGGCGTATTCACAATGATAAGGGCGCAAGAGAGGCCATTGAAATTGCCGGGGATTGCAATAAAAACCTGATACTGGCAGGAATTATCCAGGACAGGGTTTATTATGACAAATATATCTCTCCGCACATAGACAACCACAAAGTGATTTATGCCGGCAGCGTCGGGTCCGTTGAACGAAGTCGTTTACTCGGAAAAGCCAGTGCCCTGCTACACCCGATACTGTTTGACGAGCCTTTCGGTCTGTCAGTTATTGAAGCCATGGCCTGCGGTACACCCGTGATCGCCTTTAACAGGGGGAGTATGCCTGAACTTATAGATAACGGCAAAACCGGTTTTCTGGTCAACAGCATGAAGGAGGCCATTGCAGCAGTTAACTGTATTAAAGACATCGACCGTGCAACCTGTCCCCGCCATGTAGAACAGTATTTTACTGTAGAACGTATGGTCACTGAATATATTCAGGTCTATGAAATGATAATCAGGTCAAATATGACCATTGTTTAAATATGACATTATTTTGCGGTGATTTGCACTTTTCCAGATAATACTGATTCAGTCAATTATGGATATAAATCAGGATGATGAGGAATAAAAACCAAGATTCAACTCTCTGGCATCAGTCTTGCTCTATATTAAAGATGAAGTATATGAAATTTGCAGTTTTCTTGTGCTGAGGGTAATTGCACCCAGACGAAAGCGACCGCATATTCGCTGTTAGACCGGAGGATTGATTATGAAGAATAAACATAAAAATACACTTGAAGGCGAGGATTACTCGAAAGCTTATGACATGCATTATAAAACCAAGGATTTGCCCAAAGCATTCAACCTTTATAGAGGCGTTATAGCTGACTATCCCAATACAGACGAGGCAGGATACTCTTTATCCCAGGTCCAAAACATTGTGAATACTGTGGTTCCAAAGCAGGAGGTTATGAATGCTCTTGTAGCAATGACGCTTGCTCATTTTAAACAGGATGTGCCACCGGATGTCAAATCTGCATCGGAAGCATCACTAGCGGTGTAGTAGCCTGTGGGTGGTCATGAGGCAGTTGATTAACATCATTGTGAAGGTCCTGTTAATTCAACAGGGCCTTTCACTAGTCACACGAAATAGAGACCAGACCCATAATGAATAGACATCATCCCGTTATCACGCGATTTGAGAAAAACCCCATATTGACAAAAAAGGATGTGCCATATCCGGTAGCAACGGTTCACAATGCCGGTATTGTCAAATACAATGATAGTTACATTATGCTTTTCAGGTCACATCTCCTGAACGGGCGTTCCATCATCGGGAGGGCAGACAGCAAGGATGGTTTTTCATTCAAGGTTTATCCCAAACCCTTTCTCGTGCCATCCACTGACAATTTTTTTGCCGAATATGAAGAGTTCGGAGTCGAAGACCTCAGGATTTGTCCGGTTGAGGGCGAGTACCTGCTGACCTATAGCGCTTATTCAAGGCATGGCGTCAGAATTGCCCTGGCGCGTACACGGGATTTTACAAAAGTGGAACGCATTGCCCTGATCACCCAGGCCGATCTGCGCAATGTAGTCATTTTCCCCGAAAAGTTCGGGGATCGGTATGTGCGTCTTGACAGGCCTCATTCGGAAATTTCACCCTGGTCTATCTGGATATCATATTCTCCCGATCTCGTGCACTGGGGGGACTCACGGGTGATCATGAAACCGGTTCCCTATCACTGGGACGAGATGAAAATCGGGCCCGGTGCACCGCCATTTAAAACTGCCAAAGGCTGGCTTCATATTTATCATGGCGTCTTCAAGACCATGTCAGGGACGGTATACCGCCTCGGCGCGGCCCTGCATGATCTTTATAACCCGGCGGAAATCATCGGTGTTTCCGATCAATGGATACTACAACCGGAGGACCCCTGGGAAGTAAGCGGATATGTTCCGAATGTTGTCTTTACATGCGGTGCTGTTCCTGAAAACGATGGAACAGTAAAAATATACTGGGGCGGCGCTGATACTGTTATGTGTGCAGGTACTGCAGTGATCGATGATCTGGTACAGTTATGCCTGACAAATATCAGGGCAGCACAGTAACAAACTAAAGGGATTTTCCCGTTACAATATATTTATCATGGAGCCATGACAGATGGCAGTAAAAACAACGATGCATCCCAGAATAAAACGCAAAAAGAAAAGACTTATCGGGGACACATCACGCGTAATAACCCGTCCTCATATTCCCGAAGGATTGCATCGCATACACAAAATCATAAAACGTGTAGCTGCTTTACCTGATATTATGGTCGAATATATTATTGCACAATTAATGCTTGATTTTTCCGAGCGGCATAAAGACATTAAACGCGCTTTTGAACAGAGTCTGAATGAGGTAGAAAAATTTATCCCGAAGGATTGCGTTCTGAACGATACAAAACGAACCCTTATAGGGGCCTATTTTACCATGGAGTACTCGATTGAATCGGCGGCCCTTTTCAACCCATCAATTGTCCTTCACCCTGATCAAAGTCAACTGGACGAAGGCAGCCTGCGTTTTATCATGAGTCTGCGGGCAATCGGCGAAGGCCATGTGTCGTCCATAGTGTTTCGCAGCGGTACCCTTGACCGGGAAAATACATTTAATTTCGATCCGATCAGCGATTATGTCGAAAGGCCTGAAGTCCGGTTAAATAAGGTTTACGACCGGCACCTCTTTCTTCTGAAACTTAATGAAATGGGAGCCAGCGATAAGGTAACAGCATATATTCTTGACCAGTTACCGGAAGATTTCACCTATTCCGACTTAAAAGAAAAAATTGACAGGCTTCGTGAACAAAGGATTTTCTCAGAGGAACACAAAAAAAGGGCCTTCGAGATCATGAACTGGCTTGCCGGTTCCAATTATGAGGTGGAATTTCGACCTGATCACCGGGTATCCGAACGGGTGATCTTCCCTGTTTCTAAAAATGAAAGTCGCGGAATTGAAGATGCCCGCTTTGTACAATTTTTTGATGACAATGGTGAGGTCACCTATTATGCAACCTATACTGCTTACAACGGCATTACTATTTTACCGCAGTTGATAGAAACAAAGGATTTTATCAAATTTAAAGTTATTACACTCAATGGCAAAGCAGTTAAAAACAAGGGCATGGCTCTTTTTCCGCGTAAAATTGGCGGCAGTTACGTTATGCTTTCCCGCCAGGATGGTGAAAACAATCATATCATGTTCTCGGACAATATTCATTTCTGGCAGGAATCGAAAATCATTCAGGAACCGGAACGTTATTGGGAATTTTTTCAGATCGGCAACTGCGGATCGCCACTGGAAACTGATCAGGGCTGGATCGTACTCACCCATGGTGTTGGCCCCATGCGTCAATATTGCATTGGAGCCATGCTGCTTGATCTTGAAAACCCTTTTAAAATCAAAGCCCGCCTGGAAAAACCGCTGCTTACACCAAGTGAGGAAGAACGCGACGGGTATGTTCCCAATGTCGTTTATACCTGTGGAGCAATCTTCCACAATAATGATCTTGTCATTCCCTATGGTATTTCAGATATCGCATGCGGTCTGGCAACGGTTAATGTTAAAGAATTGCTTGACTGCATGCACCAGGTATAAGGAACTACTAACTTGAATACTTACTATAAAAAACTCGGAGTATTGATTTTCATCGCTTTTACAGTATTTATGCTACTTCGTGAATCTAAACCACGGGAGAGTGTTGCTTCAATAAACTACAGTGAATTTTTAGACAGAATTGAGAATGGCAGTGTTTTTGAGATCCTTATACAGGGAAAAAATGTCTCAGGTTTGTCGGAGCAGGGTCTTTTTAATACATATGTTCCGGCTGATCCTGAAATGATTAAACGGGTGTTGAGCAAAGGGATCAAAGTAACCGCTGAACCGGAAAAGAGCTTTTCATGGTTCAGTTTAATCATGTCCCTGTTTCCGATGCTTCTGCTGATCGGTGTGTGGATTTTCTTTATGCGTCGTATGCAGGGTGGGGGAGGAAAAGCTCTCTCCTTTGGAAAGAGCCGGGCAAAACTTATGTCAAATTCCCAGGAGAAAATCACATTCAGGGATGTAGCGGGAATTGATGAAGCAAAGGAAGAATTGAAGGAGATTGTAGAATTTCTCCGGTATCCTGAAAAATTCACCAGACTGGGTGGAAGGATTCCCAAAGGTATCCTTCTTGTGGGCCTCCCTGGTACCGGAAAGACTTTGCTGGCAAAGGCTATCGCCGGTGAAGCAGATGTTCCTTTTTTTAGTATAAGCGGATCGGATTTTGTGGAGATGTTTGTCGGAGTTGGTGCATCAAGGGTCAGAGACCTTTTTATGCAGGCTAAAAAGAATGCTCCCTGCATTATATTTATAGATGAGATGGATGCGATCGGTCGTCGTAGAGGTGCAGGTTTAGGAGGAGGACATGATGAAAAGGAACAGACTCTCAATCAGCTTCTTGTTGAGATGGACGGCTTTGAAGCGAATGAGGGCGTAATACTTATTGCGGCCACAAACAGGCCCGATGTGCTGGATACTGCACTGTTAAGGCCCGGACGATTTGACAGGCAGGTGGTTGTTCCTGTTCCTGATATATCCGGGAGAGTAGGAATACTTAAAGTGCATTCCAGGAAAACACCTCTGTCAGATAATGTTGACATCAAGGTTATTGCAAGGGGAATCCCGGGGTTTACAGGCGCTGATATTGAAAACATGGTAAATGAGGCCGCTCTGATGGCAGCCAGGAGCGGAAAAAACAACCTGGAAATGGACGACTTTGAAGAAGCCAGGGATAAGGTCATGATGGGACCTGCCCGGAAAAGTATAATCGTAAGTGAGAATGATAAAAAAACAATCGCCTATCATGAAGCGGGGCATGCTCTTTTAGCCATGCTTCTTCCCAATGCCGATCCCATACATAAAGTGACAATTATTCCCAGGGGCCGGAGTCTCGGCCTTACCAGGCAGCTGCCCGTAGATGAAAAACACATTTATCCCAATGATTATCTGGAAGTAATTATATGCATATCTATGGGAAGCCGTGCGGCAGAAGAGCTCGTGCTGCACATTCAGACAACAGGCGCAGAAAAAGATATAAAAAGGGCATCCGAACTGGCAAAAAAAATGGTGTGTGAGTATGGCATGAGCGATGGACTCGGGCCTCTTACCTTTGGACGAAAGGAAGAGCCGATATTTCTGGGCCGGGAGTTTTCGCGACACAGTGATTACAGTGAATTGACCTCAAAAATGATAGATAAAGAAATCTCAAACATCATAACAGCTGCATACAAAAGAGCGTCACAGCTTATCAGTAATAATCTGGAGGCCCTTAACAGGATCGCAAACGCGCTTCTGGAGAAGGAGACCTTGACCCGCAGTGAGATTGATGGATTGAT
>JASFHE010000196.1:0-10141 GCA_050123415.1 Desulfobacteraceae bacterium
CATCGACCTGATCACATACATCCAACAGAAGTGCCACGCTGCTATTACGATCCACAACAGGTTCATGCCTGTCTACATATCTATATTTTGGCGCACTCGCGCAACCAGTGACCATTAGAAGAACAATAATTATTCCAAAGCTACGTATAGACATAAGTTTCACCTCTGATTTTGGTTGAATAATTTTACTTAAATAGGCTTGATATTTTTAAAGTATGATTAGGATATACGATGATATTATGTCAAGCACTTTTTCGATTTAATACAGGAAATACTTAATTTAAATCCGCCAGGGCCTTATCTATCTCCTGCTTAAAATATTCATATTTTTTTGCACCACGAATATAAGATATTCCCTTTACCTTCCCGGAGTTTTCCGGATCAATCCTGGCAACTATAAAATTCGGAACACTTGGTATCTTCAGTTTTGTCCCGAGTTCAATATTTTCATTTATAACAGCTTCATACTTCTTCGACTCCATACATGCACTGAATTCATCCATATTAAGATTTATAAAAGATGCTATGGAAGTAATATCACCAAGAGATTTCTGGTCCCGCATAATCTCCTCATGCATCTCCCGGAATTTACCCTGTTCTGATGCACAATGTACCGCTTCCGCGCCCATGATTGCAGGAAAATTGTTCGGAAGCGGATAATCAATAATAACATAACGGAGCTTTCCTGTATTTACATAATTCTTCAGTATCTCAGGATAGGTTTTGTTTGTATAAAGTGCACAGTGAGAACAGGTATAATCTGAAAACTGAATCATTATCAATCGCGCAGAACTGCTGCCCTCTACCGGACTGTCTCCGATCTCAAATTCTATATCTTTAATTTCCGGATCAGGGCTGCGGGTTTGCATCATCAGTTTCTTGAGTAACTCCTGGTCTCTATTAATGGCTTCCTGCACACTGGCAGAGTTATCATCTTTTTTATTTGTATTAGATACACCATCTTCTGCAACGGTATTATATGGCAGACCGAATGTTATCAGGAATATAGCAATAGCCAGCTTTACCAACTTACTATCCATTATTACAACTCCTTTTCACTATCTTTTGTTTCTCCGGGCAGATATGCAACGTATGACATGACAATAGTCATGCCTGATACAAGTAGTAATATTGGTAATGATCTTTGTCAATCATCAATCTCAAATATTATTTTACTTAAAAAAGAATGATTGGCTGAGGATTTTTTTATTACAATTCAGGAGAGAAGATCATATTTTTTCATTTTATTGAAAAGTGTCTTACGATCTATCCTTAAGGTATCCGCAACCCTGGTTTTATGCCAGTTATGGGTATCAAGGGCCTTTTCCAGCAGCTTTTTTTCATAGGTCTCCATAGATTCTGACAGGGAAAAACCATTATCAAAATCCATCTCCGGTAATTCTTCCACATAAAGTGCATCAGATGAATCGAGTTCTATAAAATCGAGTTTTTTAAGGGTAATAAAACGATGTATGGTATTCTGGAGTTCACGTACATTTCCGGGCCACTCATATCTCTGCAGGGCCTCTATTATTCTCGCTGTTACCGGTGGTATTTCTGTTTCATCATACTGTTCAAAGAAGTGATCCAGCAGCAGAGGAATATCCTCTCTCCTGTCCCGCAAGGCAGGAAGATAAACAGGTATGATCTGGATGCGGTAAAAAAAGTCCTGCCGCATTAATCCTTTTTTGACAAGATCTTTAAGATCACGGTTTGTCGCTGCGATTATCCTTACATCAGTTTTTCTGATCTCAGGACTTCCTACTGGTGTGTAACCCCTTCCTTCAATTGCCCTGAGCAGCTTCACCTGCATACTGAGAGGAATCTCGCCGATTTCATCAAGAAAAAGCGTACCGCCGTTAGCTATATCAAAAAATCCGTGCTTATCTTTTATTGCCCCTGTAAAGGCGCCTTTTCTATAGCCGAAAAACTCGCTTTCAATCAGGTTTTCCGGTATGGCCCCGCAATTTACATAAATGAGCTTCTTATCTTTTCTGTTGCTGTTATTATGTATTTCTCTGGCTACCAGTTCCTTACCTGTACCTGATTCGCCATAGATGATTACTCCCGCATTCGAAGCAGAAGCTCTTATAATACTCTCATAAACATCCTGCATTGCATGGCTTTTACCAATAATACTGCCAAATTTGTATCTGTCCGAAAGAGATTCCTTTAAACGGAAATTTTCTGTCCTGAAATATTGCTCCTGTTCCTTCAGGGCCAGCAGCTCATTTTTACGCTCTGTAATATCATAAAGAATAACCTGGCATTCCTGCAGATTACCATCGTGTCCGAGAATGGGCGACTGTATTACATTAAACCATCTGCCGTCTTTTTTACTCTGGATTTCATATACACCGCCCCTGGTCCGGCACCATTTAGCATCTGTTTCGGAATCAAAAAGGGCCTTATTACATTTTTCTCCTTTAGCATCATGACCAAGATAGTTTATTAGAGACGGGTTCATATAGTTAATGCTGCAATTCCTGTCACACGTAAAAACGAATCCGTTAAAATTTTCAATAATTGTGCTGAGTTTCTGCTCAAGGCCCTTCTGATAGGCCTTATTCTCTTTTCTGAGCTGTGACTTTTCAAGGGCCTGTTCAACTGCGTGTTGTAAAAACACAAGGCTGGTTACGGGCTTTGTCTGATAATTCCATGCTCCCATTCTCAGGGCCTGAATGACATCGCCCATCTGGCCCTCTCCTGAAATAACAATGACGGGGGTATCAGGTGATTCAAGGGTGACAGTTTCCAGTACCTGGAAACCGTTTACCTTGGGCATCCTCAGATCGACAAGAACGGCATCCGGTTTATTTTCGGAAAATGACTTTAATCCTTCCTCACCGTCACCGGCATAAAAAACACTATAACCCTGCCGGGTAAAAAATTTCCCCAGCACTTCACATAAATAGGGATCATCATCGATTATGAGGAGTCTGGAATTAACCGTCTTCTTTTCCATTTTCAAACATGCACCTTACTGTACCGTATATGTTTATCGTTTTAAACACCTTACAACCATATCATGTACAACCAGGGCCATATACTGGATACCGAAAAGCTAACCCATTGTATTATATGCACAATTGATGCCAGAAACGGACATTGAAGCAGGTTTGGTTTTAAGCATGCGTGTAACGACAGTTATATCAGTAAATATGTTTATCTGACTGTCAGACCGGCAGTTGTTTATCCTTATTTTAATATTCGATTATGAAGATGTTTAAGGTCGACCAGTACCCTCTCTTGTTAAATTGTTGACAAAAAAACCTATCCGATACATACTTTATGACCCTAACCTATTAATATGAAAGGTAATATTGACATGAAAATAATAGTAACAGGTTCAATGGCATATGACAGGATTATGGAGTTTCCAGGCGGTTTTTCAGAACATATTCTCCCTGAAAAAATTGATAATCTTAATGTCTGCTTCACGGTAAACGGCATGAATGAGAGATTTGGCGGCACAGCCGGGAATATTGCCTATGCCCTTAGGCTTATGGGCGAAAATCCCGAAATATCCGCAGTAATAGGCCAGGATCATGGAAAATACATGGATTGGCTTGCTAAAAAGGGGATCTCCACTGATATGATCAGGGTGATGAAAGATGATTTCACCGCGTGCGCCTTTGTAACCACCGATAAATCAGGAAATCAGATCACGGTGTTCAATATTGGAGCAATGAACCATTCTTCATGTCTGAATTTTGACACCCTGGACCCGAATGACACCATTCTCATAGTATCCCCGGGCAATCTTGATGATATGATTAATTATCCCCGACTATGTAAAGAAAAGGAGATTGATTATATCTTTGATCCCGGACAGCAGTTACCAATAATCCCTCCCGGGGATTTAAAAAAATCAATTGACGGATGCAGGATCCTCATGTCTAACGAGTATGAACTGGATATGATAATGAACCTTACAGGGCTTAATAAAAACTCGCTCCTCCAATGCACTGACACTATAATCATGACCAAGGGAGAATCCGGCTCAAGGATTATCACCGCGGAAGGTGAAACAGAAATTCCCGTAGTAAAGGCGGACAGGGTGCTGGACCCAACAGGCGCGGGTGATTCCTTCCGGGGCGGGCTTATCAGTGGTCTTGTCAGGGGCATGGATCTTGAGAAGAGTGCGATAATGGGCAGTGTGTGCGCCTCCTTTTCAGTGGAAGGCTACGGGACCCAGGAATACAGCTTCAGCCGGGAACAATTTGAAAAAAGACTCAATAAGGTAACTGATTAAACCTTTACCACCACTATTTGATTTAATAAAATAACCGAATATTCCTATATTAATAATCTGTAAAAGAATATCCGGAGAAAGAGAAAATGACAAATACAAAAGAGTGGGCAGAATCGTTGAACATCGATACTCAGGATATTTTACCGCCATCCGAAGATATTATTGAAAGCTACTGTCGAACAGCCAGTGAAGTGGCTGTCCGCACAATAATACTTCACTCAATAGTAGCAGTCGCCTCCGGGATTGATCGGGAACGCGTCACCGGGTGGCTGCAGGATCAGAATCTGTGGGAACAGATATCTCCCCGTGAACGGTCACTTCTCCAGTCACCCAGGAGGTTCAAGGAGGACCGATCCGGAGCTCAATGGCTGCAGGAAGCCCAGTGGGCTTTATTATGGACCATTCAAAGAGTCAAAGGCCTCGGCCTGCCTACTAAAACATGTAACAGCGTGAAGCTGGTTGATGAGATTATGCCTGTTCTTGGCGGAGATGACATCGACCAGTTCATTTCTTCTGCTGAATTCAGACCTGCCTCGGAGATCAGTGCTGAGAGCGACCGCACCGGCAGGCTCTACTACTATGCCAGGCAGGCAGCAGACAAAGAAGAGATGCCGGAAGACCTTATATACAGTGTTCTATACAATCGATATTACGCCTTCAGATGGCTGATCAGTTATGACTCCTGGGATGATGTTGATATGGGTATTGATGATCTCAATTTTGACTGATCAACATTTAAAGGACAACAACAATGATAATAAAAATACTTGGAACCGGCGGTGCGATAAATAACGGGTTGCCTTATAATTCCTTCATCATTAATGAAGATCTTCTTGTCGAAACCCCTCCTGACATAATGACCAGCCTGTTCAGAGAAGGAATTAACAGAAAGAATATCTCTGCAATATACATCTCGCATTTTCATGCAGACCACTGTTTCGGCCTGCCCTTTCTTCTCCTGAGAAACTTCATTGACAGGTATTCGACATATATTAAGATGATAGGCCCCAAAGGGATCGAACAGAGGGTGACGGAAATCTGTACTCTGGCCTTTGGCGCGGAGCACCTGATGATGAAATGGATCAAAGATCATGTTACCTATGAAGAGATAGAGCACGGCAGAGAAATAAAAATAAACACACAATACAAACTCACACCTGTTAAAATGTTTCACTCTCCGGAGACATACGGCTTTGTGCTTGAATCTGAAGGCAAAAAAACAACCTATATAGCCGATACATACTGGGAAGACTGCCTTCTTGAATATATTGAGGATGCAGATACTGTCCTGATTGATTTGAACGGTGAAAAATCGGACAAGTCGAAAGTGCACATCTCGGAATATGACCTTGAACAACATGCACTCCCGAATCTGAAAAAGAAAGACACCATATTTTTCGGGACCCACCTGAAGGTAAATAAGACATCTAACAACAAGAACATCCGGTATCTGATACCAGGGGAAGAAATAGAGGTTTAATCGTTTTTCCGGATTCTCAGGCTTCCTCAATGCCGGCTCCCATTGTACACAGACAGGCTTCACCGATCTTTAACATTTGAGTGGAAAGAATACCAAATTTCAATCCTTTGCACAGAAAAACGTGCACCTCTGCACATAAAAATGTGCATCTGGATACGTTTCAAGCTAAATTAGCAGTAATATCAACATCTAATAAATTGGCATATTTTTTGCTTTTCAGCTTTCATATATACTGTATTCTCAGTTGATTTCATCATTATAATATTATTTTCAGTTATACTCTTGCGTCGTAATGTGCTTAAAAATCTTTTCAGGGAAAAATGTCTTACCGATAATCGAAGAGAATCAACTCTACAAATTATATAGAGCCTATCTGCAGGCAGATTCCAGTGTAAATATTGCATGTAGGTGTTTAGGGGTGGATGTACAGGAATTACCTTTCGTAAAAGAGCGATATGATTGGTCACAGCGTTATTAAATAACTTAAGGATACCTCTCTGTACCAAGTGAAGAACAAAAAGGATTTTACATTGTGCGAAAAAAATCATGGTTGGCTCAAATTAAAACTTATCAGCCTAATTTAACCTTTCGACATGTTAATTAAACCTATCAACCCACCAATATCTTATGCCCCATAAAAAGGGACCTTTATCAATAAAACTAATTCGAAAGGAGTATCATGATGAAAAAGTTTATTTGCTGTTTAGTAATAACAATGAGTCTCTTACTGTCAACGCCCATGAGTTATGGAAGCTGTGAAGGAGAATGTAATTCGGCTCTTTCTGAATGCGCGTCTCAGCTCTATCAATTTTGTCTTCAAGTTTGTGGTCAGAATCAGTATTGCTGGCAGGTGTGGTGTGCATCGTCTTATGCGAGCTATTGCATTGCTCCCTATCAGGAATGCCTGGATGAGTGCCAATAGACTATTTATGTACAATAAGCTCTGGATTTTCATAGAACAGAAATGAAGCGATGAAGAATATATAATGTTAACTGACAGATTATGTATGAAATGTGAAAACACACTGTGTTATTACACAGTGTGTTTTCGTACATCATCCTTGTCTCAAAAACCTGTAAGGATATAAATCCGTTTGTTTAAGGAACTCAAATCAACGGCTGGTCAATCAAGAAAGGAGTTAACCTATGTGTAGAAAGATTATTTTAATTGCTCTCTTTTTTTTATCAAGCCTCAGTTATGCTGTTTTTGGCGAAGAAAATATATCTGATTTGGAAAATGAACTAGAGGAACTGAGGCAGGATCAAAAATCACTTCATGAAGAAATCAAGATGATCAAAAATTTGTTGCTTCAGGGGCAGAAACCGGCTCTTCCGGGAGTAAATGTTAAGGATGTTGAGATTGAGCTTAATGACAATCCTGCCCAGGGCAGCGAAGCTGCGCCATTGGTTATCGTTGAATTCTCGGATTATCAGTGCTCTTTTTGCGCCCGACATACAAAACAGACATATCCAGAGATATATGAGAAATATATAAAAACAGGAAAACTTCGATATGTATTCATGGATAAGCCCCTGCCAAGCCATGATATGTCTGCTCAAGTTGCAGAGGCAGCACACTGCGCTGCGGAGCAGGGGAAGTTTTGGGAGATGCATGAAGAATTATTGTATGAACCTGAATCTCAAAAAGATTTTACCTCGCTTGCTTCAGAACTGGACCTTGACATTAAAAAGTTTGAAAGCTGTATGAAGTCAGAAAAGTATGCAGACAAAGTGGCTTCTAATCTTTCATTAGCCAATAAGCTTGAAGTTCCAAGCGTTCCCGGATTTGTTATTGCCTCCAGGGATCCGACCAATCCTCAAAAAGTAAGAGGTATATCATTTATTCGCGGGGCAAAGCCATTCGATCGTTTCCAGAAGGAAATAGAACAGGCACTGGCAGATTTGAAGAGGTAAATATTCCAATAAGGGAGATTGAATATGTTTAAAAGATCAAGAAAAATTTTGTTGGCCTCGATATTACTGTGCTTGAGTGTTCAATATACTATCTATGCGCAGGAAAATACTGCTGATATAAAAAAGGAAATCAATGAATTAAGACAGGAACAGAAGGCCCTGCACGAAGATCTTAAGGTGATAAAAGAATTACTGCTAAAAACGCGAATGCCTGCGCCTCCACAGGCGAATGTGCGTGATGTAGAATTTGAGCTCGGTGATAATCCGGCTGAAGGGAGTGACAAAGCTCCATTGGTACTGGTTGAATTTTCAGATTACCAATGCCCTTTTTGCGCAAGACATACAAAAGAAACATATCCGGAACTTTACAGGAAATATATAAAGACCGGTAAACTACGTTATGTAGTCATGGATAAACCTCTTCCAATGCATGATATGGCAGATGAAGCAGCAGAGGCCGCCCATTGTGCAAATGAGCAGGGAAAGTTCTGGGAAATTCATAAAAAAATGATGGCCAGTCCTGATAAAATTAATGACTTAAATTCAATTGCATCATCTCTCGGCCTTGATATGAAAAAATTTAAAAGCTGCATGGAAACTAAAAAATATTCGAATAAGGTAGCTTCAAACATTTCATTGTCAAACAAACTTAATATCTTTGCTGCGCCGGGATTTGTTATTGCTTCAAGTGACCCGGGAAACCCTCAAAAAGTAAAGGGAATTGATTTTATTCCGGGGGCAATGCCATTTGCACATTTTCAGAAGGAAATAGATCAGGCACTGGCAGGTTTGGCAAAATAAATAATTGCCATTAGCTTCATATAATCAATCAATTGTCATTTCGAGGAGATAACCGATAAATCCGATTACACGGACTTCCTTTTAATACAGGATTTCGTAATGTTATCGAAATGATATTCCTGCGGTCAAAGGATTACAGACCGCTGCAAAAAGAAACGACTTGAGATTGCGGGAAAATTAATAATCGAAATTGTTTCAATTCTCAACTTATCAGCCTGACTAAAACTTTCGGGTTTTCAACATGTTTATTAAACCTATCAACCCAACCATACCTTATGGCCCAAAAAAGGGGACCTTTACCTATTAGACTAATTCGAAAGGAGTATCATGATGAAAAAGTTTATTTGCTGTTTAGTAATAACAATGAGTCTCTTACTGTCAACACCGATTAGTTTTGCTTCTCCCTGTACGGATGCGTGCTGGCAAACGTATGATCCATGCTATAATGTTTACCTTGCTTATTGTGAGATTGTTTACGGCCCGTCTGCGCCTCTATGTCTTCAGATAAAGGCGGCTTGTGACGCTGGCCTCAATGCCTGTCTTGATGAGTGTCAGTAATTTATTCATGGTCAACAGGACTATGGGATACCATATTCTTTCGTCGAACAGAAATGAAGCGATGGAATATATGTAATGTTTAGTAAAAGGGTATTAATCCGGACATGGAATGAGAAAATGAATCAACCATGTCCGGTTTTTATTCGAAATTGCTAGAATTTCTCTCTCGGGATATCGGCTTCCTTCATGCTGTCTGCCATTGTCCAGAAAAATGCTTCTCCGGTATAAAGGTGGAATACTGCCAGGAGGGGATCATCAGGTTCTGTGATTCCCATACTGCTGAGGAAGGGTCTTTCAGCAATGCATTTTTTCTTTACTTCCATATCCTCCACTATTTTCATCTTTCCGTATACCCTCATCACCTTGCTGAATTTGGGTGTGCAGAAATATACTTCAACCTTTTCATTGGCCTGGATCTGTTTGTAGACGGCCTTTACCGTCTGTGCCTGAAACCAGAAACCAGTCTCATCGGCATACCACATCCCCATTGCCCTTACTCTGGGCTGGTCGCCCTCGACAGTGGCAAGGTAGCACATTGGATTTTCATTCGCGAATTTTACATATTCTTCAATACCCATATTATCCCCCGTTTTAAAAAGTTGATTTTTTTCCGGTATAAATATTAAATCCGGACCGGAATTATTCTCTGATCGGAAGCATCAATTTATGACTCATTTACTAATCTTGTCAAGGTTTGGATATTAGTTCTCCAGGGAAAAAAGTTGACAATAAGCACTGTATCGGATACAAAAACCGAACGTTCGGTAAAGTGGCCATTCCTTAATATGAATTGCTCCTGCCAAACAAATACATAGGATTTTTCCGGTTAACCTGATAAAAATCTTTATGGCTGTTAACTTTAACTTCTTTTCGGGGAGTAAGTTATGATCAGAAAAAAAGTGTTATACCGCGCCCTTTTTACCCTCCCCTGTCTTCTTTTCTGTTATTTTTCCATTTTCACTTCTCATGCAATGGCCGGAAGAACAAAGATAATAAGGCTTGTAGTGCCGGCAGCAGCAGGCGATCCCCTTACATATAAAGATGAAGAACTGGCAAAAAGATTCAATGCACGTGTTAACGGCCAGTATAAAATTCAGGTCTTTCCGGGTGAATCCCTTGCCCGTATCTCTGAG
>JASFHE010000197.1:0-10138 GCA_050123415.1 Desulfobacteraceae bacterium
ATGGGAAAATGGCAGCAACATTCCTGAACCTGGAAACCGGAAAGGCAGCAAGGGTTTCGACAAAAGGAAAAAGAAAACAGCAGGATACGGAAAAAGGAGAAATGCCGGATTTCTCAAAGATCCCTGAAGAAGAGCTTTTTATTGTTAAGGATGTTGAAGTCCCCTTAAAACCCGAAGACATGCCGGGATTGCCCCTGCGCAGAGTCACATGCGACTCATGCGGTGAGAGCATTATGGATGCCCGGGACATCGAAGAAAATGGAGAAACACTCTGCAGACCATGCTGGCAGAAAAAAAATTACTATATCGCAGTCTAAGGTCTGCGAAAGATAACAGGAATACAGTTTTGAACAGATATAAATCAATATTATTAATTTTTATCATCTTTGCAATGGCCAGTTTTAATATCAGCCTGGCAGATGATCATTATGTGGAGGACCGGATTGAAAAGCCGGTCAATGATGCCCTGGACACGCGCCAAAAGTCCCAGGAAGAACAGGACGAATGGCACAGGGAAAAACAGCAAAAAACAGCCCTATATGAAAATCTGGAGATAGAAAATGTCCGGCTTAAGGAACGCATTGCCAGGCTTGAACAGGACAAAAAGGCTCTTGCGGGGCGTATTGAATCCAAAACACTTCAGCTTGAGCAGATCAAACAGATATCAGAACAGATCAGTCCCTATCTCAGGGAGGTTTTTAACAGGCTTGACACGTTTTACCAGAACGATATGCCCTTTCTTATGGATGAACGGTCCCGCCGCATCGTGAACCTTTCCACGGTCCTGTCTGATCCTGATATTACTGTAAGCGAAAAAACACGCAAAATAATGGAAGCCCTTATGGTTGAAGCAGAATACGGGCAAACCATAGAAGTAACCCGTGATACTGTTGAAATTGAAGGGAAGGCTACACTGGTGGACATATTCAGGTTTGGAAGGATCGTACTGTTCTACAGGACTCTGGACGGTTGTGATTGCGGATTTTACAACGTAGCAGACAAAAACTGGCAGCCCCTTTCAGGTTCATATTCAGAGGCAATCGGGACAGTCATTGAAATAGGTGCAAAAAGAAGACCGGTAGAGCTTATAAGCCTGCCCATAGGGAGGCTCAGAATACAATGAAACATTTTTATATTTTTCTGCTGATTGGCATTATCCTGTTTTCAGGTTCCACACTCTATGGCAGTGATATGCGTAACCTGCAGATCGAGGCAGAAGACAAAAAACAGGTACTTGCTGAAAAGGCAGCGCAGGAACAGCAGGCTGCAAAGGATGAGGCCAGAATAAAACTTGAACAGATGCTTAAAGACAAGGCCGCACTCGATGAGGCCATTTCGGAGCTGAAGGCCGAAAACGGGAACCTGCATCAATCACAGGATAAACTTGTATCCGAGATAATGGAATTGCAGGAAAAAGAGGGATTATTATCCAGGCAACTTGCCGAAACAGACAGTGTTGTACGCGAACTGGTGGGAGTAATAAGAATAAATGCAAAGGATATTGGAGAACTGGTAAAAGATAATCCCCAGAGCGCCGTGCGGGAGCAGCCCCTGGCCTTTCTGGAAAACATGGCCAATCAGTCCATATTTCCGGGAATGGCCGAAATTCAAAAAATGGTTGATATTTTTTTTGATCAGATCAAGTTGAGCGGTGAAGTTTCTATTTCTAAAGGCCCGATTATCGACAGAACCGGACGGGAGGTTCAGGCCGATATCATGCCTGTTGGCCCGTTTTCGGCCACCTATCATTATGGTGATGAATTCGGATTTTTAAACTATTCTTCTGCCGGCCAGAATTTGTATGCACTCTCAAGGCTTCCGTCAGGCCCCATGAAAAGACAGATTAAAAAATACATGCTGGGCAAGGATGATGCAGTACCGGTTGATGTATCCAGAGGCGCCGCACTGCTTCAGCTGACAAATAAGCCCGACCTGTGGCAGCAGATATCCAGGGGAGGCGCCCTCGTATGGCCCATACTTGCAATACTGGTCATTGGCATGGGAATTGTTGCCGAGCGTGCGATCTTTCTTGCGCGCAGGCACTTTGACGGGGGTTCCCTTATCAGGCAGATAGATACACATGCATCCGATCATAACTGGGATGCCTGCGTCAGGGCCTGTGAATCGAATGCTGACAAACCGGTAGCAAGGGTAATAAAGGCAGGCATTGCCTGTTTCCGGTCTTCCAGACAGGAGATGGAAGATATACTCCAGGAGGCAATACTCAGGGAAATCCCTGCCATGGAACGTTTTCTTTCTACCCTTGGCATGCTGGCCGCAATAGCGCCGCTTCTCGGGCTCCTTGGGACTGTAACCGGCATGATAGATACCTTTCAGGTTATCACCATGCATGGTACCGGAGACCCGCGCATGATGTCAGGAGGAATCTCGGTAGCACTTGTGACAACCATGCTGGGATTGTCAGTAGCTATTCCTATTATGCTGGCCCATACCCTCCTGGGCAGGGCCGTGGACAACACCATCGGGCAGATGGAAGAAAAAGCGGTTGCACTCGTAAACATCTTTCATAAAAACCGGGAAGATGATGTTCAACTGGCTTGAATCCGAAGCTTCACGCCTCGAAAGCTTCATTTACTCCGGGGGCTTTGTTATGCTGCCGCTCCTTCTGTTGTGTATGGTGATGTGGTGGCTTATAGCAAACCGGTTGTTTTTTTTCAGGCGCATGCACAGGAAAAGTATGAGTCCGGGGATAGCCCTTGAACATATACTGAATGACCGAATGCCAGACCCTGCACAGTATGGCGACGCCACGGCACTGCTGGTAGCCGAATATCTCTATCACCGCTGCAGTAACCTGGAAGTTAATGGTTTTATACTTGAAGAGACAGTCCAAAAGATCAGCCGTCGCATTACCGCCTACCTTGCAGTAATCGGAGTGCTGGCAGCTATCGCCCCCTTGCTCGGGTTGCTTGGGACTGTTACAGGCATGATGGAAACATTTGATGTCCTAGCTGTTTTCGGGACCGGCAATGCAAAGGCAATGGCAAGCGGGATTTCTGAAGCGCTTATAACCACCCAGACCGGTCTTCTTATAGCCATACCCGGCCTTTATATGAAAGGCTTTCTGGATCGAAGGTCCCGCAATCTTCAACAGTATGTGGAAGCAGTTGGTTATTATCTGAAAAGGCATTTCATTGCTGAAGGAAATGAACACAGGAAAGTGATTTAAATTGAATAAGAGTTGTTTACAATGATAGGCACAAAATCCTCAAGACGCGGCAAACGCATCGCCGCCGAACTGAATATGGCCCCATTAATAGATATGGTTTTTATTTTGCTGATCTTTTTTCTCGTTACAACCTCATTTGTCAAAGAAAGCGGGATTGATGTGAACAGGCCAACCGCGTCCACCGCGGTAAGCAGGACCAAGGCATCAATAATGGTGGCGGTTGACCGCCAGAACCGGATATTCATGGATCATCATGAAATTGATGTCCGGGCTGTGCGCGCCAATGTTGAACGCGCCCTTGCAGAAAACCCCGAAGGAGCAGTGGTGGTTGTGGCAGATAATGACAGCAATACAGGCATAGTCGTAATGGTTATGGACGGGTGCAGGCTGGCTGGAGCAACCAATGTCTCCCTTGCGGCCAGGCTTCCTGATGGAAGGTAGCATGGGCATATCATTAACCGGAAGCAGGACAAACAGGAAGGCAGATATTAAAAACATGACGCCTCTTATATGCGGCATGAAAAGTCCATGGATAAAATCCGGCGTAACTGCCCTGTGTATGACACTGCTGTTGTTTTCTCTTATGCCTGTTCTTCTGGAACCTGTAGGGAAAAAAGCCCTGGAGGAACCAGCCGTACAGGTAAATGTCATACGTGTACCAAGGCCTGACACACCTGTCAGACGCAAAAATCCCGCGCCCCCTAAACAGAAACCAAAAAAAATTAAGATTGTCCCACGGGCAGCGGCAATGAAAATGGCAAAGCCCAAATTAAGTCTGCCCTTTGATATTAATCCCAGGCTGGCTGCCGGGCCTTCCAATTTTGAAATCCCTCCCATGGCCCAGGCAGTCACCGGTGATTTTGACCTCCCAAATGTGTTTGATGCCGGAGACCTGGACCAGCCATTAATAACCCTTACAAGGATACCCCCGGTTTATCCCATGCGCGCCAAACAGCAGAAGATACAGGGGCATGTAAGGGTCCAGTTTATAGTCAACACCCATGGGACTGTAGATAACGTAACAGTGATAGAATCAAAGCCACCCGGTGTATTTGACCAGAGCGTTATAAACTGTGTTTCAGGATGGAGATTTGAGCCAGGTACAATCGAAGGAGAACCTGTGAACACCTGGGCAGAGACAACAATAAGTTTTGAACTTGAACAGGATGAATAAAATGACAACAAGCTTAAAAAATATTTTTAAAAGGCATAATAAAATATTTTTAGGAATTACAATTTTATTTTTTATTATATGCCTGGTATCAGGATCCGTTTATGCCTCCTCTGCAGACAAGATACCGGTTGCAGCGATGATGGTACTGGATAAAGCCGGTAAGCTTATGGCTGAAAAAGAATATGACAGGGCAATTGAGATACTCACATCTTTCCAGTCGCGCGGGAAAAAAATCCTGGAACCTGGAAAGATCGGTCCTAAGGGTTATCATCACCCCATGGTCTACTTTTTTATCGGCAACTGCTTTCTCATGAAAACGGACTATACATCCGCTCAAAAATACTACTCCCGGTCTCTGGAAGGTGATCCTTCTTTTGCAGGGGCCTGGCTCAATATTGCGAGGGCATACTACGAACTGCATAATTATTCGGAATCTGCAGAATCCTTTGGGAATGCCTATGAAAAATCCGATCCCAAGACCCCTGACAGTCTCTACTATTGTGCATTAGGATACCTCATGGCTGAGAAATATGAAGATTCAATTACTGTATTTCAGAGGCTTTTTAAAAATCATCCTGAAGAGATTACGCTCAAGTGGAAGGAAAATTATGTAAGAGCATTGACAGGTGACGGCCATTTTCGCGAGGCATTGCCTTTGATCAGAGAACTGGCTGAAAAATTAACAGGTGAAGAAAAGACAAGGTGGCAGGAGATGCTGCTCTATCAGTACATTCAACTGGACATGGCTGATGAAGCCCTGGCCTATGCGAAATGGCTGACCCGCAACGAATGCACCAGGGCAAAATGGTGGAAGGCCCTTACAAATATTCATCTTTCAGGCGGTCGATACAGTGACGCCCTTGCGGCCCTAACCATCTATGGATACCTTACCCCCTTCACCATGGAAGAAAAAAAACTCTATGCAGACCTCAACCTTCAACTGAATATCCCTGAAAAGGCCGCCGCACAGTACATGAAGATAATGGGTGAAGCGCCTGATGAAACAATCCTGCGAAGCCTTGTGATTGCATGCCAGAGGCAGGCAAGATATGAGGAGGCACTGGAATTGCTTTGCCGCTATTTCCCTGAATCTGAAAACATTGACTTAATTCTATTAAAAGCCGATATTCTCTATTCCCTCAAACGTTATCCCGAAGCCAGGGAAACATATCAGTTGGCAGCAAAGAATAAAACCCGGGCTGCCGGCAGGGCATGGCTCATGGCAGGGTACGCCGCATGGCAATGTGATGATATAAAAGGCAGCCGCACTGCCTTTGAAATGGCTTCAAGGGACAGCAATCAGCATAATGCTGCCATCACGGCTATTAAGGAGCTGGATAAAATCAATTAATGCCAGTTTTGTTTACCGGACACTTTTTCAAACAGGACATCACGGAACTGTACATACCTTATCATCTCATCAAGACTCAGGACAATATGAGGCTCATACATATACTGAGCAGTTTCAGGAAGCTGAATATTTGCCGGAACATTGAGTCTCCCATCAATGGAGTACATCTCGGATAATTTCTCACTTTGCCGGGCAACAAGCTCAAATGGGCAGTATTGGACGCAGAACCGCTTATCCATATCATGGTACAAAAACACAAGGTCCACAACAGCCTTGTTACCGCATTCCTCACATACAAACATATTCAACTCACCCTTAATAAATTTCTCTTTCAACTCCGGGTTAAGTTTCACATTTATGGCCTGATAAAACTCCGCGATCTGCTTATGCCCGCATACAGGACATCCCATTAACTGCTCTTCCTTTATTGTCATATTACACTCCTGAGGATTTGATATCCATTTTATACTATACCTGCACTCTCAGGACAAGGTTCTCAATTATTTCCCTGATTTTTCTAATACTATTAATAAAAACGACATAAAAAAAGCTTTCAACATATCTTGTTGAAAGCCTTATATTTTTTCATAATTCAGGCACAGAGAATAACAAAAATGATTTTATCTCAGGCAACTCCATAAAACCATATTGTATCACCCCTATTTATCTTAAGCCTTCTATACAAAACATTCTTTAAGTGCTGATGAATACTTTCGACATGATTGGCATGGCCAAAATTATGGTCTCTATAAAATCCTCCTCAGACGTTGATTCCAACTACTTCACCATTTTTATTTAATATTGGTGCACCACTAGTCAGTTTGAAATCTAAGGATGAATCTTTATAACGGAATATAAAGGTGCGTTCGGTTTTTTCAACAACAACGGCCTGACGGGTATTACCATTGCCTGAAATTTTGGCTGCCAGCCATACCGATTCCCCTACATCAGGTGTAACTGATGATAATCGTCCTGTTTGATCTCTCTACTCTCCTCTATAAAAAAAACGGCAACACGATAAGAATATGGTTCTTCATTCAAGTCTAACAAGAAAACCATAAGCAATTGAAGGCGATATCACATTTGGATGTGAAACTTCGAGCCATTGATTATATTGTTCGGGAGATTTGCCTTCACTTGTAACGAATATATGTGAGTTTTTATTTTCAATTAATGTATTCATAGATGGATGCTCTATTTTACCATTCTGATAAGACCTATAACATTTTTCACAAAGATCGTTATCCTGTCCGGCGGGGCAAGTAGTACAATGATACCGTATGCCCGATATCGGTCTCATCCCACAATGGTTACATTTGTGCTAAAGATATATTTTTGCTTGTTGCGTCATTCGATCTAATCCCTTTTCTATAATCTTCTTATTGTACCTGAGGAGTAGAGTTATCTTCAGTGCTTGCGCATACCAGGTTATAAGTTGGTTTTCCATCGTCTAGAAATACTTCATAGATTGGTTTTCTAACCGGTTCAAAGGAATTATCCGGGTAATATATGGCTCCTCCACCAAACGGCATACCAATTCCTTTGGAATAATCTCCTTTTTTCAATACTAACGATTTTAAATTTGACCATTCTTCTTTTTCCTCATGCACACCTATGATGTAAGGAATAATCTGAAATGTATCAATTATAGAGCTTAAATCTCCGGTGTTTGAATCATTTGCACATAAACCCAATTGGACAGCTCCTGCTGAAACTCCGATTAAAACGCTCCCTTCACCATATTTTTTAAGAATGGCAGACTTAAGCCCGGTTGACTGAATAACATCCCATCCTTTGACAACATCTCCACCAGCCAGTAAAATAATATCGGATTTTTCGAGAAAATCATTATCCTGATCAGGAAAGTTTGATTCAATCATGCGGCAATTGTGAATACCTATGCCCTCCATAGCACTTTCAAAAATTTCAAAGAACACCTCCTGTTTACCATTGGATGCGCCAATATAGGCTGCATGGGGTTTTGGAGAAGATACATGGTTTAATACTGATTTGAGAAAGAGCTCAGAGTCCTGTATCCAAAACAGCAACTGGCTATCTGCAAAGAGGTAAATTGAAGAAATGTCACGCATAGCGGATACCTCCGGATTTTTTGGAACTGGTTCATCATCTTTTTTACAATGTACAATACTCGATGCCCATACTTACCAACGATTATTCACCACCGGTCCAACCCATTTCATAGATTGTGTTTTCCAATTCGGCACATCTGCATTGTTGGCCGGCACCCGGCCAAAGCTACCTATTCTGCGTTAATCAACGCCGACTTCTCTGCTGCTAATTTTTCTAATAAACTGACCGCGTATTCCAGTTTTGGGAGGGAATGCATTTCATCTTGTAGCTGATGAACATTCTCGCGATAATACGAATTGTGCAACACTTCTCGAACAGCATCACCAATTGCATCGGACGTAAGAGATGTTATATTAACAACCTGCCCTAAGTTCAGGGTTGCACATCGTTTTGCGTTAACCGGTTGATCTGCTATCATAGGAAGAACAATAACCATCGGCAAACCGGCGTCAACGGCAGCAATGAGACTGTTGGAGCCACCATGCATCACTATCAGGTCGCAGTGTGGGAGAAGCAGACTATTTGGAATATAGCGTTCAATATGAACATTGGATGGTTGTTTACCAAAATCAGCCGGATCTTTGTCACGCCCGATAGTAACAATTAAATTGATATCTTCATCACGCAACCCTGTGATAATCGTTTGGATAAAGTGAGGATATATGCCTGGTATAATATTACTTATCTCCGTACCCAACGTGACATAGACAGTGGGTTGCTTAGGCAGGTTCTTGATCCACTCTGGCAGCGTTTCCTTACCAGATTGGTCGAATACTTCCGGTCGTATAAGGTGGGTTGTAGAAGGTATCAATTCAGGGGGTGCGAGTTTATGAAATCCTGGAGGCATAAAGGATAAAAAGAGATATCTATATAATGATTCTAATTCCGGATCAGGAGCAAGCCCTATATTTTTGCGGATTGGATCAAGATATTTGCTCATATACTTCAAATTGGCTTCAATGTAAAAGCTGGCACAAATTTGCACAGCAGCATGGGGAAGGCCTAAATGTTCTGCTGCTATACAGGCCCCTAATTCGGCGCACTCGCGTACCAAAACATCCGGTTTCCAACTATGACAAATATCTATAAGGTCAGGTAACATGCGCCGAGCTTTGAATCCAGCCCACAGGAGCGCATCAAGTTCAGGTCCGGGAGGCATCTTCCGTACTTGAGCAAGAATCTGTTCCAACTCAGGGTCCTGGTCAGCATCTTGGCCTGTAGGAAACACTTGGAATCCACTTGCTTCAACAACCGGACTTAATACAGAGGGACAAGCAAAAGCAACAGTATGTCCTGCGGCCCTTGCTTTTTTGGCAATAGGAACCAGCGGATGAAAATGTCCGTAACCTTCATTCGTAGTGAACAGGAGCCGACGGTGTACTTTAGTCTGTTTTTTGTTTGGCATAATATCTTTCCTTTAATAAATATAGTAATTTGGATTCTACCCCATAGCAAAATTTTTAGATTTATCATAAATTTTTCAATCAAAGGTAATAACTGTCCCGAAAAAACATGAAGATGTGCCTGAATTAAAATATCTTGCACCGTAAGCAAGCAAAATAATTGATAAAATATGTTATTTCTATAATGCAACAAAATATAATATTTTTGTATCCAAACGGGGGTATTTTAATGAGCCCCAAAATGTATGCATCTATCTGTTGAGATGTATTAGAGAAGATACATTGAAAGAAATTGGTAAGTCGTTTGGTATAGAGAACGGGCAATTCAGCTTCGGAATCTATTTGAATTGTTATTTATATACATGCTTTATCTTTTAAACAGTTTTCCATTTGCTGGGTATTAAATCTTCTTGTTTATATCCAATTGCAGTGCCATATTGCTTCGTAAACCATTCGGAAGGTGCAATCACTTCACCTTCACTTAACCAGGCAGCCCACCAAGATAAACTCGAATTTGCAATTATGTGATTTTTACAACTTGCCATTTCGAAAAAATCAAAAACAACATTTTTATCTGAATTAAGATATCTAGAACAAATATTTTTATTATTACACGCATATTCTTTGTTTTTGATAAACGGAATGACACTAAATGCTTCATCAATATCCGCATCACTAAAAACAAGATATGTTTTATCTTGACCATAATAATCATAGCATTCACGCCGTTTCTGAATTTGTGTCTCAGAAGTTGGCTATAATTACACTACATGGTATATGCTTTGGGATGGGTTAACGGAGGGAGCCCGTAGGGCGACCGGAGTTAACCCATCCCGCGCGAAATCGAAAGGAGTATACCATGAGTAGTTCAAAGGATAAAAAGAATACTGACGAAAAAAAGAAACGAAAATATTTATCCCCGGAAAAAA
>JASFHE010000198.1:0-10104 GCA_050123415.1 Desulfobacteraceae bacterium
AAAAAACGACCTATGCGTCAGTAGAATACCTTCTTCCGTCGGATGTGGGCGGAGGATCTGAAAACATGATCTGGAACCAGGTAAGGGTCTGCGATGCGCTTATTCATGTTGTCAGGAACTTTCCGGATTTTACCGGAGATGATCCTTCACCGGAAAACGACTACAAACAGCTTGAAGACGAGATGATTTTAAATGATCTTATGGTTGTTGAAAAACGCATTGAAAGAATCGAGGCTGACCTTAAAAGAGGGAAAAAACCGGATGAAGATGAACACAATCTGGTTCTGGCCTGCAAGGAGCTTCTGGATAAAGGAGAACCTCTCAGATCAAATCCTGAACTTGCATCATCACCTCTGTTAAAGGGTTTTACCTTTTTATCTGCCAAACCCCAGCTTGTTATCATCAACAATGATGACGATAACGACAGCCTGCCCGAATGGTCATCTAAAGATGAAAACATTGCAATACAGGCAGTAAGAGGCAGGCTCGAAATGGAAATAGCGGCAATGAGCGAAGAGGACGCGGAAATGTTCCGCTCGGAATATTCCATAGAAGAATCCGCACTGGACAGGATAATAAAGGAATCTTACAGAATCATGAATCTTATGTCCTTCTTTACAGTGGGAGAAGATGAAGTAAAGGCATGGACAATTAAAAAAGATACCATTGCCCTTGAGGCGGCAGGTGAAATACATTCCGATATCCAGAAGGGCTTTATCAGGGCAGAGGTCCTTGCCTATGATGACCTTATAAAATACGGCACATTCAAGGATGCAAAGGCAGCAGGCAGGGTAAGACTTGAAGGCAAAGAATATGTGGTTGAAGATGGTGATATAATTAATTACAGGTTTAATGTATAAACCCAAATCGGGCCTTCGGCCGATTTGGGTAGGCGCAGGGTAAAATCTAAAATCCTTTTATCCTTGTGCCTTGAGCCATGCGCCTATGTAAATACTTTTTCAGGAGTAGACTATGAGCAAAATAAAAGTTGGTATCATCGGTGCCGGCGGTTATGGCGGATGCGGGGCAATTGAACTGCTTTATGATCACCCCAATGCCGAGATTACCGCACTTATTGACAAACAGGATGTGGGTAAACCCATAAGCGACCTTTATTCGCACCTTAAAGGTTTCTGTGACCTTCCTATTATCGATCCTGACAATCCTGATTGCCCTGATGATTTTGATGTTGTTTTTTATGCGACACCCGATGGGGTCGGCCAAAAAGGGGCAAAGGGATGGCTTGAAAAAGGTGTTAAGGTTGTAGATTACAGCGGGGACTTCCGTTTTAATGATCCTTCTGTTTATAAGGATTATGCCGCAAGGATAGGAAAGACATGGGATCATGCCTCACCCGAACTCCTCCCTGAGTCAGCATATGGTATTGCAGAGCTCCACAGGAAAGAAATTGCCAGAGCCAATGTAGTCGGGAATCCCGGATGTTTTGCCGTGAGCTGTACTCTCGGTCTTGCACCCGCTGTGGATGCATCTCTTATAGACATCAATACTATCATATGCGACGCAAAGACAGGTGTATCAGGTGGGGGTAAAAATCCTGCCCCGATATTTCACTATCCGGCCAGGTATGATGCAATGAACGCGTACAAGGTTTCAGGTCATCAGCATGTATTTGAAATAGAAAGGGAATTGAGTCTTATTGCAGGTGAACAGATAATGGTAACCTTTACTCCTCACGTAGTTCCTCTTACAAGGGGTATTCTTTCTACTATCTACGGCAATCTAAAAGGATCGACAACGATAGATGACATACTGAATGCATACAGGGAATTTTACAAAGACTCAACTTTCGTAAGGGTATTCGGTCCTGAAAGACTGCAGATGACCACAGACGTGAGGGGCAGCAACTTCTGCAACCTGTCAATTAATGTGGATGAAAGGACAGGAAAACTGATTGTTGTAAGCCTGATAGATAATCTGGTAAAGGGTCAGGCCGGAAGCGCTGTTCAGAACATGAATATCATGTTCGGATTTGAAGAGACCGCAGGTCTTTTAAAACCCGGGAGGTATCCATAATAAAAACCAGGCTCAAGGCACATGGTGCAAGGCGCAGGGAAAAACCTTGCGCCCTGCGCCTTGTACCCTGAGCCTGGTTTTCATCACATACACACCTTTCTTACCTGTATAAAATCTGTCTGGCCAAGGAATATCTTTCTTACACCGTCCTGCATCAATGTTGTCATCCAGTCTTTAACGGCCTGTTCTTTCAGTTCATTCAATTTTGATTTTGAAGCAATTTTGCTCTGCATTTCTTTTGTTCCCTCCAGAATCTCATGGAGAGCTACCCTTCCGCGATATCCGATATTTCCACAGACCGAACACCCCTTTGCCCTGAATAACTTTAGGTCATCAGTATAGGGAAAACCAAGGGCATCAAAATCTCCATTATAATACCTGACAAGGCTGTCATACTCTTTTCTGTCAGGATGATATTCCTCTTTACAGACAACGCAGAGAGTTCTGACAAGTCTTTGGGCCACAACACCCAGAAGGGCATCTGCGAAGTTAAGCGGGTCCATTCCCATATCAAGGAGACGTGTTATGGTTTCAGCCGCACTGTTTGTATGAAGTGTACTGAAAACAAGATGGCCTGTAAGGGAAGCTTCAATGCCTGTTGATACTGTCTCGGCATCACGCATTTCTCCAACCATTATAACATCGGGATCGGCCCTGAGGAAGGCCCTCATTGCCTTGGCGAAATTAAAGCCGATTTTTGGATGTACCTGCACCTGACGTAAACCATCCTGAGTAATTTCAACAGGATCTTCCGCGGTCCATATTTTTGTTTCCGGTTTATTGATATACTTAAGTGCCGAGTGAAGGGTAGTTGTCTTACCGCTGCCGGTCGGACCTACAACAAGTACTATACCATAAGGCCGTGAAATCATCTCTGTAAAGGTGTTATAATCACGCTCATTCATGCCCATCTGATTCAGAGGTATAGGTTCTCCTGCCGAGAGAATACGTAATACGACATCCTCTACCCCGCCGGCAGTCGGGATTGTTGCAATTCGAAGATCGATATCAAGAGGCGCAAACCTTCTAAACTTGATTTTTCCATCCTGAGGCAAGCGCCTTTCGGAGATATCAAGGTCAGCCATAATTTTAATTCGTGAAACAAGCGCCTTCTTAAATGTATATGGAATAGTCTGATATACCTGACAGGCGCCATCGATCCTGAATCGTATTACCGAATTAGCCCTCCCCGGACGCGGTTCGATATGGATATCCGAGGCCTTCCTGTTGAACCCGTCAATAATCATTTTATTAACAAGCTGCACAATCGCTCCGTCCTGTTCAGATACCCTTTCGGTTTCTTCATATTCTTCCTCTTCACCCATGTCCAGGCGCCCGAGCAATTCTTCGATGCTGCCTGAGTCGCTGATCAGGCCGGTTCTCTCAACATCAAAGAAATAATCTATCATCTGAAAGATATCTTCCTTGAGTGAGACACAAAACTCCAGATTTACTCCGGGCATGATCTGCTTTATCGTATCTCTGGCAGGAAGATAATCCGGGTTTTGCATCGCAACCAGCACAATATTGCCTGACTGTGATACAGGGACAAACACATTCTGCTTTAAAAAACTTATCTTCAGCCCCTTAAGCAACTGACCGGGAATAACCATTTCTTCATCAAATTGGATAAAACGGGTTTTATAGAAACTGGCCAGGGATTTTCCAATATCTTCCTTTGAAACCATGTAATTCTTCATAAGTACGCTTTCAACGGACTTATCTTCTTTGCGGGCTTTTTGCATGGCCTTTTGCATATCTGCATGTGTAATAATATTATTGGTTATTAGATAATCATATTTTGTTGTTTTTTGTTTTTGCTGAAGTTTCTGGCTATTGGAGATAGCAAGGGCAAGTACCTTTGCGATTTCCATGGCAGAGAACTGATCTTCAAGCGTAAAATAGGTCCCGTCAAGCTTGTTCAATATCTCGATAACTCCCAGCAGGATTTTTTTATTATAGATGATAGGGACAGACAGTACCTGTTTTGTTTTATAACCTGTTTTCAGGTCATAGCTGTCATTGAACTTAAGTTCAGGATGGATACGTTTCAATTCATTTTCATCATAGGCGTTGTTGACATTTATTAACCTTCCCGAGGCTGCACAATAACCGGAAAGGCTGTTGTTGTTGATATCAACTCTGTATTCTTCAATATCATCACCTGTCTTGACACGTGATACGATCTGTTTTTTTAACCCGTCAACAACATAAATCGTCATTCTATCGGCTTCAAAAAGGCTTTGAATTTCTCCGGTCAGGTTAAGCAGGGTATCAATTGTATCCTTTGCGGAATATAATTTATTAGTTATATTATTGAGTTTTCGCTGAAAATATAATTTTCTTTCTAAGTCAGTTGCCGTATTATCTTTCTGCTCCGACATTTTTGTTAACAGCCCCCATGACAATAAATAAAAGATATCTGTCTATTTTGCAGGATTTTTATATTGGATTTTTAGACAGGGCTTTGATTCTAGTTTGTTTTATTAATTATGCAACATATTTATTTGCCAATTAATTAACTATAACATACTATATTTTACAACATATTCATAGAGGAGAACATAGATAAATGCTTATTGACAGCCATGCGCATCTGGACATGGATGACTATAAAGATGATCTTGAATCAGTAATTGACAGAGCGGTTGAAGGTGGTGTTGAAAGGATAATAACAATAGGGATTGATCTTGCGAGTTCATTAAAAGCCCTTGAACTGGCAAACCGATATGACTTTTTATACTCGACAGTAGGATTTCATCCGCATGATGCAGACAGGGTTTCAGATGCTCATTTGATGGAATTACAGGCACTTGCAAAAGAAACCAGGGTCGTGGCATGGGGAGAGATAGGACTCGATTTCTTTAAAAACCAATCCGGAAGAGAAAAACAGATAGAAATATTCAGGACCCAGCTTGATATTGCATATGAGACCGGTCTTCCTGTTATCATACATAATCGTGACGCGGATAAAGAGATACTTGAGATATTGAAGGCATCCAGAAACTCAGATCACAAAGGGATAATTCATTGTTTTTCAAGCGATTATGAGGCAGCACTCACATTTATTGATATGGGATTCCATATCTCCATACCCGGTATTGTAACATTTAAAAACGCGGATAAATTAAAAGAAGTGGCTGCCCGGGTCCCGGTTGAGCGGATGCTGGTTGAAACAGATGCCCCTTTTCTTGCCCCTGTGCCCAAAAGAGGGAAACGTAACGAGCCTCTTTTTGTCACATATACGGCAAGGATGATTGCCGAGCTGAGGGGCATGGAATTTGAAGAATTAGCAGCCATAACAACTGCCAACTGTAAAAATTTACTAAATATTGCCTGATCATCATGACCTTCCGATATATTTCAGACAAAAATCCGCTTATCCTTGCGTCAGCATCACCAAGGAGAAAAGAACTCCTGGAGCAAGTTAAAATCCCGTTCACAGTACTCCCAAGCCAGATTGATGAAAATGGAGAAAAAGGTGAACCATTCGAGATATGTACCAGACTTGCCGAAAAAAAAGCACTCTCCCTCTACAATTCATCAAATAACAACTGGATTCTCGGTGCTGATACTATTGTTGTGAAAGACGGCAATATAATGGGAAAACCTGTGAATGCGGAGGAAGCAGCATATATGTTGAACAGCTTAAGCAATGAGGGCCACGATGTTATTACCGGTTTTTCCATTGTTGATCCATCCGGATGCGTTGCGGAATCAAATTATGAAAGTACAACTGTCAACTTTAAGAGTTTGACCGGTAAAGAGATCGACGCTTATATAAAAACCGGTGAGCCCTTTGGCAAGGCAGGGGCCTATGCCATTCAGGGCATTGGCGCCTTTATGATAAAAAGTATATCAGGCTCTTACAGTAATGTAGTCGGTTTACCATTGTATTCAGTCATGGATTCCCTTAACAGACTTAAGGCTATTGAGGGATTTCCTTTGATATAAATATAATATAAAAACAGATAATAATTTTTTGCCTATATCCTGTCGAGTTCCTTTCTCACTGCCTTAGCCAGAGTAATAAGGGTGTAAGGTTTTTTAATATATGCGCCTGCTCCTAATGCTATTGTCTCCTTTACACGTCTTGTTTCAGAATACCCGCTTGCAATAATAGCCTTTTGGCCGGGATTAATTTCCAGAATATTTTTGTAGGCGGTCATGCCATCCATACCGGATGGCATAATCATATCAAGAATAATCAGCTCCGTTTTGTGATGCTTAACATATTGAATTGCCTCCTCACCGCTTGAAACAGCTGAAACCGAATATCCAAGTTGTTCCAGCATTGCCCGGGCAATATCTATCTGGGTATCCACATCATCAACAATCAGTACTGACTCCCCTTTACCGCGGTAAAGAGACAAATCATCAGTTTCAGCACCGGGTTTATCCGCCCTTGTTACCGGAAAAAAGAGAGTAAAGGAGGTACCGGAATTTTCGATACTTTGAACATCGATATAGCCATTGTGATCTTTTACAGTCCCCCAGACTACAGTCATGCCAAGTCCTGTTCCGCTTTTTCCCATGGTTTTTTTGGTAAAAAAAGGTTCAAATATCCTGTCGATATCAAGTGATGATATCCCTGTGCCGGTATCAGCTATTTTAACAACTGCATAATCACCTTCAGCAATATCGTCATAGCCTCTCAAAGGCTGATCCAGATATCTGTTTTCTGTTGTTATAGTGATTTCTCCGCCATCCGGCAATGCTTCTGCGGCATTTGATACCAGGTTCATAACTGTTTTAATCAGATGGACAGGCGATCCAGATATATTGAGCAGATCGTTGTCAAGGTCAGTATTTAGTTTGACCGCCATGTGATAGGACATGAATTGTACATGTTCCGGACTGTTAAGGTATTCTAAAATAATATCATTGAGATTAATGACTTTATCGACAACCACATTTCGTCTTGTCAGGGTTAAAAGATCCTGAACTATTGCGGCTGCTTTTTTTCCCGACTCCTGCATAGCGAGGATAGGATTTCTTAACGGGCTTTCTTCAGGAAGCTGCATCAGCAACAGATCTGGATACCCCACAATTCCTGAAAGTATATTATTAAGATCATGAGCCACACCACCTGCCAGGGTCGCAAGGGCCTCCATTTTCCGGGCTCGCTGAAGTTGTGCTTCCAACTCTCTTTGTCTTTTTTCCTCACTTTTTTTCTGAGTAAGGTCAATAACAATGCCCAGGAGGCCAACGATTTTATCATCTTTTTTCATAACATCAGTATGGGATAAAACAGGAAAAGTTGAACCGTCCTTTCTAACGGCTGTATATTCATTACCGCAGGATTTCATGCCGTTGAGGATCTTGTGAAAGTTATCTGATGCCTTTTCTCTCTCTTCAGGAGCTATCATCTGCAATAGATTAAATCCATTTTCAAAATCATTAATATCATAGCCGAACGCCTTGAAAGCATTCCTGTTTGCAAAGGTTACATTTCCGTTTTCATCTGCTTCAAATACAATCTGAGGCAGTGAATTAGCCAGTTCCCGGTATTTTTCCTCGCTTCTTTTCAGGGCACTGGCAACCTCTTTTCTTTCTTCAATTTCTTTCAGGAGTTGTTCGTTGACATTAATGAGTTCGGCAGTACGCTCCTCAACTATCTTTTCTATCTCACTATTTCTCTTTATAAGCTTTTCTTCAGCCAATTTTCTTTCGTTTACTTCAATCTCCAGGCTGGAAATAAGATCAGCGTTTTCATATTTGAGGCAAAAAAATTCTATCACCTCTTTATTGAGTTTTTTTGCTGTAACCAACATAACAACCCAGAAAATAAAAAACATCACCCCCATGGTAAAATGGATACCATCTTCAAACCGGAAAAAAGTAATACATATTGGAAGGACTATAGGAGCACTAAAACAGTAAAAAGCTTCAATCACAGATGCAAATACACCAATTGATCCTGCGACCATTCCTCCAAGCATAAAGGCTATAAATACCTGATGTGCGATTGAAGATTGAGGCAATAGAAATATCCCGGCTGCTCCCCATGCACAACCCGAAATAAATAGTGCCGCCAGAAATATATTCATGTGCAGGGTAACATTATCAGATGTCATTTCCTTTTTATAAAAATTGTACTGAATATAAACACGTGTTAGATTAACAATAATAACTGCTGACAGCCATATTACCAGACGGGAAGCAGGCGTCAGGCCTATCAGAACCATAACAAGAATGATTGAATTAAGGATAGTAACACCAATTGCCACAGGGGTCTGGTGCAGGACCTTTTTGACTCTGTCAATCTTCAGTTTTTCCGATTCTAATGATATAGTCAATGTTGTCTCCATAAATGCATTCAGGTCATTAATATATTTATGCAAGTTCACTGCCATGACAAAATGTCGGAAAAAAAATTTTTGATTTTTTACTCCCATATGCATAATATTTATTAATATTATCATTTTAAAGGAAGTTATGAAAAAGCCTGAAAAATTCAAAAAACAAATTCGGAATACCATTACAGATATCTGCAAGGGATCGGAAGCACTGCTTATCGGTTTAACCGGAGGAATCGCTACAGGTAAAAGTACCGTGGCTGATATGTTCAGAGACCTTGGAGCTGTTATAATTGATTTTGATTTGCTCGCAAGGATTATTGTAGAGCCGGAAAGACAATCCTGGCAGCTTATAACTGATTTTTTCGGGAATGATATTTTAAATTCTGACAATACTATAAACAGAAAAAAATTATCAGGCATTGTCTTCAATGATCCCCTGATGAGAGAGAAACTCGAATCATTCACCCACCCCTTTATCTGGGATGAATTTATTATGCAGGTCAAAGCATCAGTTCAACAAAACAGGCAGGCAATTATTCATGCAGTGGTCCCGCTTCTTATAGAAGGTAACATGCATGACCTTTTTAAAAAAAATATTGTTGTTTATTCATCACCAGAATTACAGTTGAAAAGACTTATGGCCAGAGATGGGATGGGCATGCAAATGGCGAATAAAATACTGAAGTCTCAAATGTCGATTGATGATAAGATTAAATATGGTGACTTTATTATTAGAAATGAAGGCTCTATTGAAAGAACCGGCAAAGAGGTAAATGAATTATGGAAAAAGCTTAAACAGATACAGAAAAACCAGAAAGGCTCAATATTGACTTTATAGACATTGCCTGAGCAGTTCCTGTGCCGTTTCATTATCCGGTTGTACTTTTATTACTTCCTTTAAAGGTTTTTCAGCAAGCATCGGTTTCTTCAGCGTAAGATAATCTTTAGCAAGATGAATCCTTATTTCCATATTTTCCTTATCCAGTTGACTGGCCCTGGTCAGATGACTAACAGCCCTGCTTATCTCATTTAGCTTTTCCAGTTGTTTACTTAGTTTAAACAGAAGGTCAGCCCTTTTTGGCTGCTCATAAATCAGTCCTTCAAGCAGTTTTACAGAATATTCGGTCAGGTCATTTTCAATGCAATAATCGGTTATTTCTTCCTTCAACTCTGAAGTACTCTGCGACAATTCCAGAGTTCTGTTAAACACCTCTATTGCCTTTTTCGTTTTCCCCATCCTGATAAGGGTTTTGGCAAAATCAATCCCTCTTTCAAGGTGCCTCGGACTGATCTTCATTGCCTTTTCAAGATAATGGACCGCCTTTTCAATATCATCCTGCTGCAGATAGATCTGGCCAAGATAGTGAAAAGCAAAAACATCCAGCTTGTTTAAGTCGGCAGCTCTTTCAAACCATTTTTTTGCTTCTTCCAGATCATTGTTTTTATAGTATATATAACCCAGATCTCTTATCGGTTTAGTGACATTAGGATTGGCCTCCATTGCAAGATGTGCTTCAGCAATAGCAGAATCATAATCACCAGCATCCTCAAAATCCCTTGACCGTTTTAAATGATAATCCATTGGAGAAGGATTATTTATTTTTTCAACTGCCTGCTTTACCTTTTCTTCAAGGACCTGAACAGTAATCGGTTTTAAAATATACGCGTCAACTTCCGATTCACCTATTTCAGCAACAAAATCGCTATATGCCTCTGCCGTTACCATAACAACAGGGAGATCTCTCAGATTCCTGTCTTCCCTTATGTG
>JASFHE010000199.1:0-10071 GCA_050123415.1 Desulfobacteraceae bacterium
GTATTCAACTCCTTCAAGATGATAAAAACAATCAAATAGGCTACCTTGGGTGCTCACGTGATATTACACTTCGAAAAAAAAACCAGTTTGAAAAGGAAGAGCTGGAAGCCAAGCTTCGCCAGGCACAAAAAATGGAAGCCATCGGAACCCTCGCCGGCGGTATTGCTCATGATTTTAATAACATACTTCAATCCATTTTATGGAACATTGAGATCCTCAAGATGGACCTGCCCCATCCAAATCCCTTGCATGAAAATATTGAACAGGCACTCAAGGCCGGTTTTCGAGCCAAGGACCTTGTCAATCAGATTCTGACCATAAGCAGACAATCCGACCATGAATATATTCCGATTAAACCTCACATAATCCTGAAAGATTCCTTAAAGCTGCTCCGTGCTTCCCTGCCTGTCACTATTGAGATTATAGATGATATCGACAACAAATGCGGTTTAATACTGGGGGATCCGACCAGCTTACATCAAATTATCATTAACCTCTGTACCAATGCCCAATATGCAATGAGGGAAACAGGCGGTAAAATAAAAATAAGCCTGAAGCAAATGGAAATCACTGACCAGGATAGTAATATTAAAGGAATGACTCCGCATCCAGGGAAATACATCAGGCTTGAAGTGAGTGATACCGGATGCGGTATGGATAAACAGATCCTCCCAAAAATATTTGATCCCTATTTTACCACAAAAAAGCTGGGAGAAGGTACGGGTCTCGGATTATCGGTTGTCCACGGTATCACTAAAAAACTGGGGGGAGAGATTATCGTTTTCAGTGATTTGTCAGTTGGCACCGCGTTTCATGTCTATTTCCCTCTTTATTCCAATTATGATATATTTGAAAATAAAATATATAATGAGCCGGTTCCGAATGGTGATGAAAGAGTCCTGGTTGTTGATGATGAGGAGGCCATAGTCAGGGCGGAACAACGTATCCTTGAAAGCCTGGGGTACCATGTTACTCCGTTTATCGACAGCCGGGAAGCCCTGAAAGTCATTTCCGCAAACCCTGATAAATTCGATATTATTTTGACAGATATGACCATGCCACATATGGACGGAGCTGAACTGGCAAGGCGGATTTTTCTGATAAGACCAAATCTGCCCGTTATTATATGCACCGGATTCAGTGAGATCATGGATAAGGCCAAAGCCCTGTCCATGGGTATAAAGGCCTATATCAATAAGCCGATTTTAAAACGGGATATTGCCAATATTATTCGGAAGGTTCTTAATGAAAACCAGAGCGCATGTTAAATAAAGATGTAAGAAATCAAATACTGTTGTTTTTCCCCTTTTTTCAGGCAGTGTAAGTAAATATGTGGCACTTTAAACAGGATGATAGCCATGAAAATAAAATCGATACATTTAATTACCTTGCTCTTGGTAATATATTTACCGGGTATTTATCCGGTTAACGCAAAAGAGGTGCAGGAAGCGGACACGGAGAACTTCCGGAAGGCATTGGCGATGTCTTTCGAGGATTTATTGAATATGAAAATAGAGACTTCTTCTAAAATCCCGAGAGCCTCAACCGATGTTACGCAACGGGTAGATATTATAACCCGGGAGCAGATAGCCGAGATAATTTCCGGCAACAGGAATATATCCGAATACCTGCAATATTTACCGGGTGCATCCATCAGGGTATTGTCACGAAATGACGCAAACTGGGGCTCATATGGCGGCATAGGTCCAAAGTATAACACGTATATGATTAATGGCATACCTGTAGATTCTTTTATAGATCCTCAAAGTATCGATGAAATGGCCATTCAACGTATAGAAGTCCAGAGAGGGCCTGCATCCGTGCTCTATCCTAATTACCTGTCTCAGGATTTCGCCGGGAATCAAAGTCCTCTGGCAGGCACAGTAAACTTGATACTGAAGAAACATATTGAAAATCCCGAAACAATGATTTCGCTGGATTACGGCACATATAACACTTATGGAGTCAAGGCCTATCACCAGAACCATTATGGCAAACTTCATTTTTGGGGCGGAATATCCTATGAATCATCCGATTATACAAATTACGGCTCTGCCGGTTCATGGTTGAATATGCTTGATGATCCTGAATACCGGAAAACAAAACTGTATATCGGGACTTCAATATTCCTGGATAAATCAGAAAGGCATGAAATCATATTCTTTGGAAATCATACAAATCACAAAGGTGACTGGGGGCGAGTTTTTCGGCAGTATCATTTTAAATATGACCTGATAAATATCCGTTATAACGGGCACTTAAATGAAAATCTGCAGCTAACACTTAAAACCGGATTTCGCTGGTATGACCGTGAATATCAGGGAGATCAATACGATTCTTTATCCGGTGTATATATACTGGATGAAACTACCGACATTGAACAACAGATTATACCTGTTGATTTGTCGCTTAACCTGAACCATTTCAATAACAGTAATTTTACAATTGGGGCCGATTACCAAAACGCATCTTATTTAACAAAACTAGTTCCCGTTAATCAGATCGCCGAAGCAGGGAACGACGCCCTGGCAACCCAAGCAGGCGTCTATACCCAGGAAGAACTGCAACTAAACAGATTCACATTGAGGGGCGGATTGCGTTTCAACAATATCGAATATGACATAAAACAAATAGGGGGAGAGTCACCCGGAGCAAAAAAAGAATCCTGGGAAAAAATTATCTGGAGTACAGGAATCAAATACAGAATAAACAATGAATTTACTTTATTCACAAATGCGGGGAATAGTTTTATGTCCCCGGGATTAAAATCCATTGGAGGAACACTTCCCCTGAGCGAAAGAGGAGTACCGGGCAGCAATGGTCAACTCCCTAATCCCGGTCTGGAACCGGAAAAGGGTATAAGTGTTGATTTTGGATCCGACTATCTTTTTTCCCATGGCATTCATTTATCGACCCGTTTTTTTTATACTGAACTTTCGGATGCAATAATTGATATTGTCGTCAGTCAGAACCCTTCTCAAACAATGTCGGTAAATGCAAAAGGAAAAACAACGGGAAAAGGTTTCGAGCTGGGTTTCAATCAGTATATTAAAAATAAAGTGAACTGGTTTATGAATCTTACATATATTGACTCTGAAATAGATGATCCCGATGATTCCGACCAGGATGGATCGGAGGTTCCATTTGTCCCCCAAACAATGTTCAACCTTGGGGCCACACTATATTTGCCAATGGAAATTACGATAAGCCCAATGCTGCATTACAGCGGACATATCTATGACAGTACTTTTAAAAATACCCGCAGTTCATTCAGTACAAAAGAGCAGGTAAACATAAGTATTTCAAAAGAATTAAATACAAATAGTATTGGACGAAATATTTTGTCTCTTAATGTTTACAATATAACAAACAACAAATATGAGATGCCCTGGCAGTTTCGTGATACCGGTACAAATTTTACAATCGTTTTTAAACATATATTTTAATTGATGCCACCTAAAAAATGATATGAAGCCCTATTACAAAAAAAAATATATAATTGTTTTAATCCTGATTTGTATTTTGCTATTCATTATATCCAACGCAAGATTTGCATTCAGCCAGAGTGATGAAATTACAATGAAAGCGGCATTTATTGAACGTTTTACACGATTTATTGAGTGGCCTGAAAATGCCTTTCAATCAGAATCCTTCAAAATACTTATTCTTGGAGAAAATCCCTTCGGAACAACGTTGGAAAAATTATTCGCAATAACCAGGATTAAAAACAGGGAAGTCGAAATCAAATATTCCGGGAACACCGGTTCAGTAAAAGATTGCCAGATTGTATACATTTCGCCTTCATGTAAAAAGGATCTTAAAAAAATTGTTGAATTATTGAGTGGAGGAAATATTCTTTCAATTGGTGATACTGAAGGATACGCGGATCAAGGAGTAATGATAAATTTTTTTATAGATAAAAATGTATTGCGTTTTGAATTGAATATAGAGGAAATTAAGAAATCGAAAATGAAGGTTAGCACCTTACTTGAAAAAGTCGCGGTAAAAAAGTAGTAGGATGAAACTGAATAATTTTACTGATCAGTCCAGGATATAGATTTTAGGATCAACCGGAACATTATTCCGATGGACTTCATAGTGGAGGTGGGGTCCTGTTGAACGGCCTGTACTGCCGATAAGGCCAATTTTATCTCCCCGTTTAACTGCCTGGCCTTTTTTGACCAGGGCCTTTGAAAGGTGGCCATATCTCGTTTTATAGCCATATCCATGGCTGATAGTTATATAATTTCCAAAGGAATTACTTTTTCCTACAAAGGAAACATATCCGTCAGCAGGGGAAATTACAGAAGAACCTTTCCGGGCGGAAATATCAAGACCCTCATGAAATTCTTTCTTGCCGGTAAAAGGTGATTTTCTATATCCGAAACCATCATTGGGCCAGCCCTTGGCCGGCCATATTGAAGGTCTGCAGGCAAGTATGGATTTCTGGTTTTCGAGAAATTTATAAAGTTCGTTTTTTTCTTCGGTTTCAACGGCGATTGCAGTATCAAGGTTATCGAGTGATTGATGCATAAGACGTACGAGTGTCTTATGGGCATTTTCAACAGAATAATCCGTATCCATCAGTGTTATATCAGGTCCGCCTACCCCTAAAAACTGAGCATTGTCTTCACCCGGCTCAAGATCGGCCATAACCTTAAGTTTATTGTCAAACTCTATCAACTCAACCATTTTGCTGTTAATTTTGTCTATTTTATTCGTAAGGGCTACAAGCTGTGCTTCCTTTTGCCGGTTTTCCTCAAGCAATCTGGCCTGTTCGGGAACCTGTGATTTTATCTTATAATAATCCGTTGAACTCCACGCTAAAAAGCCAGTAGCAGCAAAGATAAAAACAAGAAGAAAATGCAGAAATATCTTCGGAATTTTAATCTGCTTTACGGTAGTTACGCCGTCGGGAAGTATTACAATTGTTACCTTTTTTAAAGACACAATATTACATTTCCTGTTTTATTAATGGTTGAGTTTTTATGAAGATGAACAATTTAACAAAACCTAGTATCAATTTGCGATAATTAACACAAAGACTGTAAAGATGTCAACTCTTATGTTTTATATATCGGAATCCTGTCCTGAAGAGTTTAAAAGAATTTTTTTTATCTCTCCTGCCATGGATTTTGTCACTCCTTTGACCTGTGCAATTTCATCTTCGGTTGCCTGCTTTATTGCCTCAATGCTGCCGAATTCCTTTAAAAGCAGCTTTCTCTTTGAAGGCCCTATCCCGGGAATAAGGTCAAGGGCCGATTTGATGGTTTCCTTCTTTCTCAACTTGCGATGATAGGTTACTGCCCTTCTGTGAACTTCATCCCTTATACCCATAATCAGCAGGAGTACAGGGTGATCACTTCTAAGCCGAAGGGGATTTTTTCTTCCGGGAAGATATAATTTGTCGCCCTTTGCACCCTGCTCCCTTTCCTTGGCAACGGCAACAAGGGCGGGAGCCTCTATCCCGGACAATCCCTCAACAACACGGCTTACGGCCAGTAAATGTCCCTTTCCGCCATCAACAATGAACAGGTCGGGAAGATCACCGCCGGAAAGCCGCCTGCTTATCATTTCGGACATCATCTCATAATCATCAATACCTTTTACTTCTTTTATCCTATAATTCCTGTATCCAGATTTATAAGGTTTGCCGTCAATAAATGCAACAATTGTGCCAACAGCCTGATTACCTTGGAGATTTGATATATCCATTGCCTCCATTTTATGGGGAGTCCTGTCCAGTTTCAGTACTGATTTTGCCATCTCCATAAGTTCCCCGGATGTCGTATTATCCGCTCTATTCAGGATATTTTCGGCATTTTTTACAGCCAGATTCACTACTCCGACTTTCTTTCCACGGACGGGATGATGAATGGAAATTTTTTTATCAGCAAATGAAGACAACCAGTCTGAAATAGGCTGCAGTTCATCAATATTATGTGAAATCAGTATACTTTTGGGTACATACCTGTCACCATGATAATACTGTTTTAGAAAGGCCTCTATTATATCCGAAGGAGTAACATCCCGGTTCTCAAACCTGAAATCCCTGCTCCCGGTAATAACACCTTTTCGGGAAAAAAATATTACTACCTGTGAAATCCCGCCCTTCTGGGCAACTCCTATTATGTCCTGGTCTTCCCGCCTTGTAGATGCCACGTTCTGGTTCTCGATCGTTTTTTCTATCGCCTTTACCTGGTCCCTTACCCTGGCCGCGTCTTCAAACTTTTCATCTTCGGCAAATTTTTTCATGTCTCTTTCAAGCTGCTTTACCAGTTCTCTGCTCCTGCCTTCCAGAAACATCCGGACATTATTGACTATTGTTTTGTACTGATCAACAGGCACATCAAATGTGCACGGTCCGAGGCACCTTCCCAGCTGATAATTCAGGCAGGGCCTTGTCCTGCCGGTCATAAAGCTTTTTGAGCATTTTCTGAGCCTGAAAATCCTGCTGATAAACTTCATGGTATTTCGAACAGACCCTGAAGATGAAAAGGGGCCAAAATAGAGCGCATTGTCATTTCTCATCTTCCTTACAAACTCCAGACGCGGATATGGTTCGTCTGTCCTTATCTTCAGGTAGGGATATTGTTTGTCATCGCGCAGGATAATATTGTATTTGGGCATGTGTTTTTTAATGAGGGTGCTTTCAAGAATAAATGCCTCATTTTCAGTGCCGGTCAATATGAATTCCAGGTATTTTGCCTTTGAGACCATCATGACCGTCTTGGGTGTCATTTCCGATGGTGAAATGAAATATGAAGACACCCTGTTTTTAAGGTTCTTGGCCTTGCCTGCATATATAACTCTTTCGGCGCTGTCCCTGAAAAGGTATACTCCGGGATCATTGGGAAGATTTTTTTTGAATTCCCTGTCTTTTATGGCATATCTGTTCTGTGCTGACGGGACCATAATGAAAATTATTATCAATATTAACAGTTGATATCTTGAACAATATAAGGTTAGGTGATAGATATCACAAGATTATTGTAATATCTATCAATTATAATTGCAGCATGCCGATGAAATCGTCGCTTCACCCCAGATTGATCAATGATCCCTTTTCGGATCCCGGAGTTTATATTCCCTTTTTATATGAAAAAAGGGCGATCATGTTTGATCTGGGGGAAATAAACCTTCTTGCGCCAAAAGACCTCCTGAAAATATCTCATGTATTTGTCACCCACGCACACATGGACCACTTTATTGGATTTGATAGACTCCTGAGGATTTTTCTGGGAAGGGAAAAGGAACTACACCTGTTTGGTCCTGCGGGTTTTTTTGAACATGTCGAAGGAAAACTCAAGGGATACACCTGGAACCTTGTGGAAGAATATGAATATGACCTTGTATTAAAGGTATCGGAGGTCCACAGTAACGAACTGTATACAAGGGAATATCTTTGCAAAGAGGGCTTCAGACATGGCGATACTGTAACATCGGATATTATTTCCGGAGTGCTGTATCAAAATCCCGGATTCCTTGTAAGGGGAGTTTTGCTCGATCACCGCATACCCTGCATAGGTCTTTCTCTTGAAGAAGAATTCTCAGTAAATATCATCCGTGAAGAGCTGAAAAGACTGAATCTTGAGGCAGGCCCCTGGCTTACAGGATTTAAAAGAGAGCTCTATACAAAAAAAACTGAGGATACAGACTTTTTTGTTACAAGAGAGGAAAAGGGCGAAGTACTGGAAAAAAGACGGTTTAGTCTCAAGGATCTCGCGGAAAAAATAGCACGCATAACCCCGGGACAGAAGATTACCTACATAACAGATGTGATCGGAAGCCGGGAAAATAAACAGAAGATTATTGATCTTGCAGGGAATTCCGATCACCTGTTCATTGAGGCCGCCTTCATGGAGCAGGATGCTTCAACCGCAAGAGAGAAATATCATTTGACAGCCGCTGAAGCCGGACGTCTGGCAAGAGAGGCAGGGGTAAAAAAACTTACCTTGTTCCATTTTTCTCCAAGATACAGTCATATGAAAGAAGAGTTAATAAATGAAGCCATGGAAGCATTCAGAGGCTGACTGGACAAATGATAGGCAATATGATTTTTGGATATTTCATGGTTTAAGATGCTTATCAATTTTTATTTTAATCTCCTCGGACAATCTTGGATATGTTAACGGGAAGAATGTAAAGCCTATTAGATATCTATACTCCGAGTTTTTTATTTTCTTTCAGAATATCAGCAATTCCCGATAAGCCTAAATCCTTCAGGGTTCTGCCTCCGGGATTTCCGGTTAGGGGATCCCATCCTTCAATGTTATAAAATGCCGTTTTCCAATGCTCAACTCCGTCATGATTCATATAGAGATCACCACATTCCGTCCAATCCCACTTAGAGCCGTCAAAAACCGGAATAGTGGTTGAATAGTGGGCGTTAGAGGCTCCCGGCTTATACATGTATCCGGAAAATTTTTCCACATCACGATTTTTCCCCTGCATCGCAAATATCGCACGGATTACATTCCAGGTTTTACGGCCAATTTCTACACCGTCGGTAAAGCTTATGCCATTTCCTGTAACAGCGTTGATCAATTTGGGTTCCGCCTCCGGTGTTGCCCCTTTTCCGTCTTCAGTACTCCTGCTATAAGCATTAGCGAAAACCCAGTCGCAAAAAAGCATTGATTCCTTGTAAAACATAGCATAGTGCTGACGCCACGCTATAAACCTGGCCTTGTGTTCTGAATATATCCCTGTTTTATAAGCCTGGTTGCCTTTCCAGTTGTAGTCAAACATGAACGGATCATCTCCATATGGAAGACAGGCGGAGGCGAGAAGTTCCACGTACTCCTTACAGGACATGCCTTTCACAGGTCCTATTGAAATATCATGATTGTTGATATCACGAGAATCCATAAGGGTTCCATAAGCCCATTCGACATTGGGCATGCACCAATGGTCCACATACCCCCATGCTGGATATCTGAGAATGCTGTTTATGTCATGGATTCTGCCAATCTTTTCTGCGAAGCGGACTGTCCCGTCAGCAAGCAGATCTCCGATACCAATACGTTTAGCGATACAAAGGGCAAAAATTTCTGCAAACTCAACCGAATCCCACATATTCATTGGCAGGGGGGAAGTATCAACTTCCTTTCCAGGGCCTATAGTTCCCATGTCATAAACTGTTTTCAAATACCAGGCAGTTCCTGTTTTGGAGGGAATTGAGGGCTGTATAGGGTGCCCTGGAGGGCTGGGAAAACTTCTGGAACCAATATAGGATAGTTCAGATCCATTTATTCCCAGTTGCTGTATCAAATCAGTGGCCTTCAGCATGTCCCTTTTACTTGCTTTTTTATAAGGAGACGGGGGATTGAACCACATGGATTCCGCACAGCCGTCCGAGTCCTGGCCGTAAACCGGGTCCCTTGAATGGCAACCCCTGTTGCATCCCAGACAGCATGAGGATATGGTTCCCAGACCTTGCCTCAAACCAGCCGGCCACTTGGATGCAAACCACTGACGAACCTGCAAAATATCCTTTGGATGGGCTACTTTGATGGAGCCAGTACCTACTACTGCGACAGCCTTTAAATTCTTTGAGCCGAAAACTCCTCCAAAGCCGCCCTGACCTCCTCCCGATCCACCGTTATGAATTAGAGAGGCTATCCTTGATTTATTCTCTCCTGCCGGACCTATGGTTACAATAGCTGGCCTCTGCAAAGTATAACCATTTCCGGCTTTCTGCCATTGGGATCCATATTTGATGGAATTTCTGGCACCCTGCTCCTTCCAGATTTCTTCCTGGGTTTTCCATGTATCCAGCCCCCAGAGATGTTTTGCATCCTCCAGAGTTACTTTGTCATCAATAATATTGAGGTAGGCTGGTGCATCGGACTTTCCTTCTATAACTATTCCGTCCCAACCCGCGAATTTAAGAAATGGAGCAAATACACCCCCAAAGTTACTATGTGAAAACCAGTTCACAGGCCATGACTGGGGAGCCAGACCGGAAACACTTGTACGCCCAGCAGAAGCAATACCCGTTCCGGCAAGTGGACCGGTCATCAGGATTATAGCATTGTTATGATCAAAGGCATCTTTTAAATCCCATTTGCC
>JASFHE010000200.1:0-10067 GCA_050123415.1 Desulfobacteraceae bacterium
CTCAGCTGATAGAGTAAATTTGTGAACGTAATCGTGAAAAAGAGATAGCTCAGGCCACCTATATTCTTTTTTTTGACTTGAAATTTAAAATCTAGAGGCCTGCCATGATTCAATGTCGGATTTTGGGGTATTATGACTTGTTTGACATAGCCTAGATAAATATGCTAGGTAAAATAAGTCAAATTAATATTTCTAATAATATCTATTAGCCTGGTTAATGATAAAATGGAAATACAACAAATCGTTGGTTTTTATCACCTTGCAAAGGAAAACAGCTTTTCAAAGGCGGCCATTGCCACATTTCGAACCCAGTCCGCATTAAGTCAACAGATAAAGGCCCTTGAAGATGAATTGGGATGCCTGTTAATCGAACGTGTTGCTAGACGCAAGCTACAGTTGACTCCGGCAGGTGAATTATTTTTAGATTTTGCTAATTCTTTTTTGTCCAGATATGAAAATCTGCTGGAGAATGTTAACGAGATCAAGGGTGGTAAATCGGGTTTACTTAAGATTGCCGCTCAACACGGACCATTGCTTTATATTTTTCCGGATCTTATTAATTTGACTTCGTAAAGATTCAATAAGGATTACTCTTATTGATCAATAATTTATTACGCCGAGCGTGAGATTCTATAGCTTTTTGCCTTTGAGCATGCCGGTATTCCATTTGTGAAATAAGCTCTTGTTTGTTTAAATCGCGACGAGGTAAAAAGTGTGCAAGTAAATTTTCTATATCAGAACATGATAATAAAGGATAAATATCTTTATGCCGGATTTTCTCTGTCAGCATAAACAACATAGACATCATAACAAGAGCCATATGATGATGCCAGGCATGCCATTTTCTGACTTGATAATCAGCCATGCCACATTCGCTTTTGCCATCTTCAAACGCACGTTCAACCCAGAATCTCTGCCGTTGCATCCAGCCCAAACGTTTAAGAGACATATTTTTAGAAGCATTAGTAAGCGAAATCTTGATATCAGGATTGCTTCCACAAGTTTTGGTAGCTATCAAGGTCCAGCATTTTGTATTCTCAGATTCTCTATCCCAGATGTAGACTTTCACGCGGCAGATTTGAACCCTAAGTTCACCTCGGGTCGTATCACGGAGATTAACTGTTTTCCATCTCCAGGACGGAAGCTGTTTTATCATTACACCGACTTCAACACTTTCATTATCAGTTTGATATTTTTTAGGTGGACGGCCACGCTTCTTTGTTTGCTCAGGAATATAGGGTTGTGGATCTTCAAGAAAAATATGAAAGTCGGCGTGCAGATCGACAACAAAGGTTTCACCTATCTCATCAAGAGTAGAGCAGAATCCTGGGCCTTTGCCATAACCGGCGTCAGCACCTACCCATCCAAAATGAAGACCTTTATCTCTTGCATGTCTCACAATCTCAAGACCAAGCTCAGGCTTTGTTCTAAATTTTCTATCTTCTTTTGGTATGCCAGCAGCGTCACAACGCTTGGGAGCATCTATCCATTGCTCAGGCAAATACATATGAACATCAATTGGTATTGCGTATTTGCCATTGGCCAATACACCGAATACTGCTACTTGACCATTATCTACTTTTCCAAGTCTGCCAAGCCATTGGCGGGTGACTCCAACAGAACCTTTGCCCTGTTTTGCAAAACCGCTTTCATCTATCAAAAGGCATGCTTGTTTGCTATCACCCAAAAGATTATTGGCATCCTGGGCTACATGATCAATGACGTCTCTATGACTCCATTTAGAGTGTGTAAGAAACTGCTGAAGATTACGCGATTTGGAATCCGGTACAACTTCGGCCATGCGATCCATATTTTTTTTGGAGCCGGCCTGCATCAAACCAGAGGCATATTGTCTGGCTTTGTCCGAAACATTATACCTGTATGACTGAAAATGGTTAGTGTAATTATTCATAAAAGATATAAAGCGCTCACCGACGCTGATGAGCGCCGTGAGAGGGGTTGCATAAGATGGGCTCCTTTGTTCAGTAGTATTTTTCCTTTGGCGTTAACATAATGATTACTTTATACATTTTTAAAATTAGATGTGCAATCATAATCTTTACAAAGTCAAATTAAGAAATATAAAGAATTGTATCCGAAAGTTGAAATGAGATTCTTTGAAATGACGCCTTCGGATATAATAGACGCTGTAAAATCCGGTGATATTGATTTCGGGATAGCCAGTGAAGACCTTATTCCCAAAGATTTGGCTTCCATCCGATGGCGGGAAACCGATTCTCATGTAGTTACACCAATAGGGCATCCTTTAACAAAATTATCAAAAATAACTCTTTCCGATTTAGCAAAATATCCATTAATACTTTCTCCAAAATTAATGAAATACTCCAAACGCAGGATGCTGGAGAAGAAATTTATTCAGGAAGGATTGAGCTATAAAATAGCAATGGAAGCATCCAACTTTATATTAGCGTCGACCTATGTGGAATTAGGGATTGGTATTGCTTTTGTGGCTTTAGGATTTGAATTAAATAAATATGAACCGCTTAAAAAGGTCTCATATACATCAATCAGTCATCTTTTTGAGCCCAATCATTTTGCAATTGTAATGAGAAAAAATCCGGATTTGCGTCCCTATAAAGAGGCCTTTATCAATCTTATCCTCGACAAGCCTATAGAGTAGAGTAGTGTATTTTCAGGATTATCCTGATATACTATTTTTATATAAATGCTTGGAGTTGGAAATTACATATTGGGCGTTTGTCAGTCAGGAAAGGGTACGTATTAAAAAATCAAATCTCGATTGATATTTTAAAATACGTACCCTGTTTCACAGACCTAATCGATTGTTACTCCCGGAGGAGGATTTTTAGGATAGACCAGAGGTTCACCGGTCAGGTTTACACTAAGGGTATGAATCAACCTGTATTTGCCTCCTATCATCCTGAATAGATGTGAATCAGGCATACCGGTCCTGCTTGCTCCAAAACGGCAGAAGACGTTGACACAACCCATTTTTTCATCAACCACAAAGGTCCGGTTTGTTACAGGCATTTCACCGAGAGGGGCCGGCACCCAGCATTTGTCCTTTTCCACGTTTTTAGGATTGGTATATGCTCCGCCCTCCAGCCTGGAACAGGGAACCCCGCCAAATGGCAGACGTATAAATTTATCCATAAATAAAAAATCAAAATACTGGTTGCCCGCATCAACCAGGTCCTGCCTTCGGGGCCAGTCATCAGGTTCAAGCATAGACCAGTCTTCGGCGCTCGAATATTCCAGATAATTATCAGCATTGAACAGCCAGTCATCATCGTCAGTAACCAGGCTTTCAATCTCTTTGACCTTTCCTTTGTCAACCGTAAGCCGGGTGCCTATAACATATTGGTGGCCGCCTTCCGTGACTATTACCTCCGTAAAGGTCTTGCAGCGCGCTGTATCGTGAATACTCATGTGATGTGCGATCGGCAAGGCTGTATTCCACAGGCCTTTGTCTTTTTCTATCTCACTCATGTTTTCGCTGAACTTTACTTTATCGGCCAGGGCCATTTTAGTAATATCACCCGCCTCCTGGGCTGCAATATAACGCTCTGTTGCGGCCATAAGCATTTTACGGTCACACTGGCAGGCAGGTTCAGGTACAAATTCCGGCACGTCAACAGGTTCATCGCTCAGGTTTACGCTTAAGGTATGGATCCAGCGGTATTTTCCGTCTTTCAGTACAAAAGTGTGTGAATCAGGCATGCCGTCTTCACTGTCGCCAAAGCGGCAGTATACGTTAACAGCACCCAGTTCTTCGTCAACCACAAAGGTTCTGTCATTAATAAACAGGTCTCCCATGGGGGCAGGGATACTGCAGGTGTCTTTGTCTTCATTTTTCTCATTGGTATAAATTCCGCCTTCAAGGCGCGCACACGGAACTCCCCAGGCCGGCCGTATGCTCCCGTCCAGAAGTATATAGTCAAGATACTGGTTGCCTGCATCAATCAACTCCTGCCTGCTTACCCTGTCGTCAGGATTGAGCACGGGCCAATCTTCGGCCTTTGAATATTTCAGGTATACATCAGCATCAAAGAGCCAGTCGCCCTTGTCTGTCACAAGGCTGTCGATCTCGGTAACCTTACCCTTGTCGACCGTAAGGCGTGTCCCGATAACATAGGGATGCCCGCCTTCCGTAACAATTACCTCGGTAAAGGTTTTGCATCGCGGCACATCATAGATACTTCGATGAAAGGCTATTGGCAAGGAAGTATTCCAGAGTCCTTTGTCCTTAGTGATCTCGCTCATGTTTTCTTTATATTTTGCATCTGCAGCAAAGGATACTTTAGAAAGATCACCCGCCTTCTGAGCAGCGATATAACTTTCAACAGCCTTTAAAAGCATTGCCCGGTCACATTCCCTGCAGGGCGGCGTATAGGCGAATGGATCAGGTTCTTCCCCTTCATTACCTGCTGCATCCGCTGCCTGATCGACTGCAGGGGCTGTTTCAGTGGCATTTGTTTCTTTAGTGGCACTGTCCTGCTCTTTACAGCAGAACAATGCTGTACTCAGTGATAAACAAAATAACAAGATTACAATACTTTTTATTGATCTGATCATGATCCCTCCATTTTTTTATTTTAAAAAGAGTAGTAATTACCAGCAAGGATTTTCAGCAGGGCCGATCCATTCTTCATACTGTTCGTTGTATATCAAACGTTTGCTGAACAGCCATTGTCCGTTTACCTTGACCATTTCATCCTCATAGTGCCCGTAGGAACTGAGTACTGCCTTTCTTTCGGGATTGCGGTTACCAAAGTTGAACCAGTAGGCCCTTCCTGTTGCCCTGTCACCATCTATCTTGAGTACTATGTTTGTAATGTTGTGGCGGCCCGTAGCGGGATACAGTTCTTTTTCCTTTTTTGCGACGGGCTTTGGTTCGTTTTTTGGATCCTTTTTGCCCATACCTTCAAGCATTTCCCGAAGTTCTTTGTGCCCCTGCCATTTCATTCCCACGATATCCACAATACCGTCCTCAGTAAATAACGACACATATTTGTCAAAATCATTAAAATCAAAGGCAAACATGTAACGAGCCTGAAGGTCCTCGATCAGGGCACGGTCTTCAGCATAACTGCTGATCCCGGTATCGGGAGGAGGAGTGCAGGCTGCAATAGCAATCAGTGATATTCCGGTAAGAAAAAACAACAATGTTTGCATTAATCTTCTCATTTGGTTCCCTCCTTTTAGATGCATTTGTTATAGGTGCTCCAGATTTATCCGCTCCTGCAGTGGGCCTATGACAGTTTCTGATATTCAAGCTTTTTAATTTTCCAGGTTCCATCTTTTAAGCTTTTTATAAAGGATATGTCACAGGTTCCGCCTTCCTGCCATTTCATGATTCCCTCACCCTGCAGGCGAGCCATTTCAGCCAGTGACGAGTCGGATACTATGGGGGCGCCAACCTGAATGGAATAGGTAAACCTTGCCCTAGCGGATTTGCGATCCGGAGTTACTTCGACTGTATCCTGATGTTCCTCTGTATCCGGCAGTGATCCCTGTATGGAGTTGAGTTTTTTTCCTGTTAATCCTGACCTGAAATGGTTGCAGTAAAGTTGATTAACGCCATTTTTTCTGCCCTTGAATATGTTGTCGTTAAATATCACCTCGCTGTCATCAGTAAAAAGACCTGTTATTTCTTCATATTTTCCCTGGTCCAGAAGGTCTTCATAGGTTTTATATAAACGGCGGATCTCTTTTTCATCTTCAAGGATTCCGACCTGCTCGGACAAGCTGGTAATATCGGCCTTCAGCTTTTTATCATTATTTATCGCTGCGCCTGCAATGCCGGGTACTGATGCTGCCAGTAATGCAGACAGGCCTGCGCCTGCTTTCCACATAAAAGACCGGCGCGCCTTATCCGGATGCCCGGGATGGTTGTCAGGTTTTGATTTCGATTTTCCTGTATCCATTTTACGCTCCTTTCCTTTATGCCCTGGGGCCAAAAAAATCTTTTATATCATACTGTCCAAGGTGGCGGCCAATCGCGCCTACAACATTAAGAGTTACTCCCCCCTCTTTTCCATTAAAGCTGAAGCCGCAGTCATGGCTTACATTTCTGTTGATCATAAATACAAGCTCATTCCCGTTGCAGGCCTCCTCGTTTGTGGCATATATGTACACGCCATCCCTCACCTTTACAAAAATACAGGGCGAGCACCACTGGGCTCCCAGAGCCTGGGTTTCGGTAAATATGGTCCATGCGGCCGAATGGGGAGCAGTGTAAAGATGCATGGCGGTCAGATTATCATTATAAGACCATGCAAATGAATGGCCCACCAGTTCGTCGGTAAATTCATGGCGCATATAGGGAGGCGGTTCAAGCCCATTCATTTCAGCTACGCCGAAAATGGCATAGTAAGATGTCTCATTGCCGAAATATTCTGTACCCATTTGTGAGTGTATGCATGTTGTAAGGCCGTTTATAAGGTCCAGGGCAACCTGGACACTTGCGCGGGGTTTGCTGTCAGTCAGCATGTGACTGAAAAACACCAGTTTTTCATCCCCTTCATATGCGCGATAAGGCTCCTCGTGCCATTTGTTTTCACCTTCTTCCATGTATTTGAGTTTATATTTATTAAGGATTTTATAATGCCGCACAGGACCTACGCTGTCGTAGCGGAGTATAAATTCCTTACCCGCAAGCATATCAGTGAATGGCATATTGTTACCGGCCATGGGACTGGCTGCGCCTTCTCCGCCGGGAAAGGCCGAGGTGCTCTTAAGGGCAGCCTGATGGACCTCTTCCTCAGACATATATTTGAAATCCCTTACAGGTCGATAGACCAGCCTTTGCCCTTTTCCCGGAGTCTGGGGATCGGATGCCGCCTGGACAACTATGGGTTCCGTGCCGTGGTTGCCAAAATCTTCAAGGTATGCAAGCTGTCCCACGACTTTTCCAGTTCCCCGAAACATGTAGTATTCCAGTTCGTCCTTTTCATTAAAACCCAGTCTTACACCTGCCTGTGTCATGGTGAAAAGATCCGCTACAAACAGCGTAAAGATACCGGAAAATTCGCACTCGGTTCTGTCATAGATAAACATATTGTCGTTAACAAGCACATAGTCCGACGGGCTGCAGTAGCTGAGGTTGTCCGCATGCCGGGTCAGTTCCACAAAGTTTGCGGAAACAACTGACGCGTACAGTTCCAGTGTCTCTACTCCCGTATCCTGCTTCCAGTGGATGCCTTTTCCTTCGATTCTGTTTGTAAGGTGATGGAGTTTTTCAGGCGGTTTTTTACCTTCTGTTTCGATATAGCCGAAATATATCTCACGCTGGACTTCCCTGTTATCCAGAACAAATTCTACATTTTGCAGGGTCTTTTCTTTTTTTCCGCTGGACAACCATACTTCAAAGACAGTGACAAGATTAGTATCGAAATCTACAAATACATTATAACCTTTCTGTTCACCCGGGATCATGTGGGAGAAAAAGACCATCTGTTTCAGGGTAAGTGCACCGTACCCTGCCTTGACTTTTGAACTGCCGTTTTCGGTAAGCGTCAGCCTGTTTTTACTTTTAAAACGATAATCCAGAACAGGTCCGTCTTTTGTAATTATTTTTAATGATTTCCCGGAAAGAACATCCGAAAATTCGGACATGCATTCCGGACTGCTTTCAATTGATTTAAGCTTTTTTCCGATCTGCTCCCTGGTCAATTTTGTGTATTTGAATCTGTGCATTGGTACATTCATCATCAGTTTCCTCCTTTTTTTACAATCCAAAATATTTATTGACATCATAACATCCAAGGGGTCGTGCGATGGCTCCGATTACATCGAGTTCCACACCGTCTTTTCCCCCGAAATAACCGAAACCGCAGACACGCATATTTTTCTCATTGATTGCTATACAGGTCTCGTTGGCTGTTCCTGCCTCTTCAAACAGGTTAAAAATATACACGCCATCACGCAGCTTTACGTATACACAGGGAGAGCTCCACTGCATGCCAAGTGCCTGATCATCAGTGTATATGGTCCAGGATGCCGAATAAGGAGTGGTGTAGAGATGCATTGAAGTCATACTGCCCCATGTTCTTGAAAATCCTTTACCAACTAGTTCATCCGTGAAATCATGCCTTATGTATCGCGGAGCATTTATGCCTTCCGTCTCAGCTATGCCAAAGTAGGTCTGATAGGAGATTTCATTTGCATAATATTCATTCCCCATTTTTGAGGCGATACAGGTTGTAAGTCCATTGCTGAGGTCCAGGGCTATTTTGACACTTTTACGAGGTCTGCTCCCGCTGTGCATATGCGCGAAAAAAACCAGTTTTTCATCAGCTTCAAAAGCCCGATAGGATTCCCTGTGCCATTCGGTTTCCCCTGAATTTCGCCAGGAGAGTGATTTCCGGTCAATAATCTTATATTCCCAAACCGGTCCGTTGAAATCATAGCGGAGGATGAACTTTTTCCCTACCAGAAGTTCACTCAGTGGCGGAGTATTCTCTGACATTGATCCGACAGCCTTTTCTTTTGGCATGTCCGGGTCCCAGGCAAAAGACGTTGTGTTTTTTTCTGCAGCCAGGTACATTTCTTCTTCGCTCATGGCAACAAAGGATCTTACAGGACGGTAGACTGCCCTCTGTCCCTTTGATTTTTCCTTCCGGTCAAGCCCCATACCAAGCTCAATTGCATTTCCGTCTTTATTAAAGGGCTCAAGCCTTGAAAGATGCCCGACGGTTTTTCCTGTTCCCCTGAACATGTAATATTCCAGGTCATCCTTTTCACAAAACCCGAGCCTCACGCCAATCTGTTCTTCGGTTAGCTGATCTACCAAGTAAAGTGTCATGATACCCGAAAATTCACATTCGGCCCGGTTATATATAAAGATGTTGTCATCGACCAGTATGTAGTCGGAAGGACTGCAGTATCCGATATTGTCGCTTTGCCGTGTCAGTTCGACAAAATTTGAAGATACTACGGAATGATAGAATTCAAGGGTCTCGATACCTGTGTCCTGCTTCCAGTACATGCCCTTACCCTCAATCCTGTTTGTTGTATGATGGCGTTTTTCAGGAGGTGTCTGTCCCGGAACATCAAGATAACCGAAATAGACCTGGCGTTGAACCTCCCTGTTATCCAGGTCCTGTCCCTGGTCATCCTTTCCACCGCAGAACCAGACCTCAAAAAGCGTTACAAGATTTGTATCCGGATCAATAAATAGATTGTATCCTTTTAAGGTCTCTGGAACCATATGAGAAAATAAAACCATCTGCTTCAATTCTAACGATCCATAATGAGCTTTAATAGATGCCCCATTGTTTTCGGAAAATAATAATGCATTTTGATCTTTAAAACTGTAATTCAGGACAGGACCATCATCGGTTATTATTCTGAATGATTTTCCTTCCAGGACATCAGAGAATTTTGATACACATTCCGGGCCCAAGTCAGCACGGGCGAGCTTTTTTGTGATCTGCTCTTTAGTGAGTTTCGTATATTTGAATCGATGCATTGGTGTGTTCATATCTATAACTCCTGGTATGGGGGGTTTTAAAATCTAATTCTCCCCGAGTAATATATTTGGATTAAGAACAGTTTTAAATACGAACAATACTGATAACTTACTTTTTTCATGCTGTCAAATATAAAACCTCTGCTGTAAAGGATCTAATATTGGAAAACTCAACAGATCTTCTTGACAGTTTTTAATCCGCCATAAGCGGAAGGGTAATTAAAAATCAAAAGCAACTGGATTCCCCGGTCCCCGAAAACAGCGCAGGGACAGGAAAGATAGAGGTCAAAGAAGTCAATTTTCTTCTCATTTAAATTTTTATAAAATCTCCCTGATAATTCGTTTTATATTATCCCAAACTTACACATATAAATACTCTTTACAGTTAATTTTAGTCAACTTATTATTTTATTATATTGTTTATCATTAATTATTACTATTTATTACCACTAATAACCTGAATCAGGTTTTTAAACAAAATTGAATATTCCACCCAAGAACCGCGATTAAAGATTAAAAAAAGGAAGTAAGGATTGAAAAACCTCGTTGGATCAGATAGATATGTGTAACGCCCAAGAAACACAAATCAAACCAACGAGGTTAAAAGAGATGA
>JASFHE010000201.1:0-10055 GCA_050123415.1 Desulfobacteraceae bacterium
AGCATTTGATGACTTTGGTATCGGTTATTCAAATTATCAGAGTTTTTCTAAGTTCCCGGTTGATATAGTAAAAATAGATGGGAGTTTTACAAAAAATATATTAAAAGACGATAATCTGAAAACTGATATGGAGGGTATGTTTAACTCAGCCAAATCCCGCGGACTTAAGGTTGTGGCCGAATATGCTGAAAATGAAGAAATCGTTATTGAACTGGAGCGTTTTGGCGTTGATTATGCTCAGGGATATTTTTATGGAAAACCACAACCATTGGACAATTTTATTTAAATCTGGAAACAAAGCCAGTTATGACCGTGTAATGGAGAAAGAACAGATGAAATTATTTGAGGCATAATTTATTGTTATTAACAAAGATGTTTCTCTGATGGTAAGAAGCAACCCGCCCTCCAGTTCTACCTATACTCAATAAAGCAGACGCCTGATAAAAATCAAATTTTGGATTAGCATGAAATACCGAAAAGTTTTAATAAACATCATTGATTTATACTGTCGTAGCGCATTGGAATACGTGTTAGAGAGTAGGACGTTGCCGGAACTTTTTATAAAGCCCCTTGTATTTTACAAGGGGCTTTTTCTATCCTGAAAAACTACCTGTCAGAACCCAGCAATTGACTCCAGTAATATCCACTTTATTACCTGAGAACACCGCTTCGTCATAAACAGTTTAAGTTCTTAAAAATATTCTATTATACATTACATATAGTTGTTCCTTAATGTAGAACGATCCTCTGGAAAAATATGCCTGAGGACCAGAGCGAATACTTGGTTTTGTAAAGGGATAGGTTATGGATTTTTGGACATTCATTACAGTAATAGTGATCATTATCGTTTCAGGCGATGTTGTAAAGAAAGTATCTAAAAGTCTGCTGGTGTCTAAATTTAGAAATATCCATAAAAAAGAGATTGATGATCTTAAAAGTCGCGTAAATGAGCTCGAAAAGTATCCCGGACAAGATATTGAAAAAAGATTACAGGCAATTGAATCAATTGTTGTGGATCCTGAACATGAATTAAAAATGAAGTTTAAAAAATTACTGGAAGAAAAATAGATGAAGACAGGTTCTTACAAATAACACGAATTATGTTGAGAACGGGATTTGAACATCTACATATAAGAAAAGGAGATACAGTATGCGGGTAATTATTCTCACGGTTATTTTTTCAATACTGGTTGTGTCCGCAGGCAATGCACAAACAAAAGAGCTTCATGAAATGGGCGTAAAGGGCTATGCGCTGGTTCTGGATATGCAATTTGAAGAGGCCAATAAGATCTTTGATGAAATGGTTCGGAAAGAGCCCGAAAACGCCCTGGGCCATTTATTAATGGCATTGAGCTATGGAAGAATGTGGGAGAGCAATGGCTCTGATAAAAAGCTTGGTAAAAAATATGAAGGTCTACTGGAAAAGACACTCGATATAGCCGAGGAAATGCTGGACAAAAATGAAGATGATATCAATGCACTTTTTTATGCCGGCTGTGCTAATGGGAAACTAGATCTTTATTATATGCACACTGGAGAAAAGATAAAAGCTTATACGAATGGTCGCAAGGGAACTGACTTTCTGGAGGAAGTCGTAGAAAAAGATCCTCTGTACTATGACGCCTATGTAGGTATAGGCCTGTTTCATTACTATATCAGGATCCTATCAGAGCAATCAAAGATGCTTTCGATGGTAGTAGGTGACACTGAAGGATTCAGGGAGAAAGGTATTGATGAGATTAATCTTGCCATATCAAAAGGGAAGTATGTAAACGATGAAGCAAAGATTATATTGGCAACTGATATTTATATGGATTTCGATGATAATGATAAAGCCGCATTGCCTTTACTGAATGAAATAACAGCAAAATACCCCGGAAATCATTTTTTAAAACTTCATTTAATCGAATGTTACAGAAATCTAAACAAGTATGAACTTGCACTTCAAACAGCAGAGGACTTAGTTCAGTCAGAATCCCTCAAGAAAAATAAATATCTGATAAATCGTCTCTACTACAATATAGGAAGCGCATATTTAAAACTTAACGAATCTGAAAAGGCTATTATGGCCTTTAAGAGTGCCCTTGAAGCACCCCAGTATAAGGCTTCTTCTCTATACTATATCGGTTATAGTTATGAGATGATGAGGCGAATTGATAAAGCATATGAGTATTATTACCAAATAGAAGAAAGTGACGATAAAAATCTATATAAAAGTGCGAAGTCAAGAATGGATAATCCATTAACTCTTGCCAGGATTAAATTCATTAAAGGCACCAATTATCTGGAATGTGGAAAATATACTCAGGCTGCTGAAATATTAAATAATTTAATCAAAGTCGAACTTAAAAAGGAGAAACCGGATAAGATGTTCATGGCCAATGTATATTTCAACATTGGCAGAGTTGAATATGAATTAAAAGAATATGAAAGGGCTATTCAAACATTTCAAAAAGTCCTGGATTCTAATGATGTAAAAGCGGACTTTGTAAAGCCGTGGTGCCATTATTATCTGGAAAATATTTACAGGGATACCGGAAAGACTGAAAAAGCAAAGAAAGAGTATGATGCTGCGTATAAACATGAGGGAAAAGTTCTTCGGCCCCTTATTGAGGAAGCTCGAAAAAAGATGCAATAGCAGTGTGCAAAAATAATAAAAAAGCGTTGAATTACCAAGGGAATGTGTGAAAAGGAGATATAATAATGATTCGTTTGAAACGGGTTATGGCCATTGCACGAGCTGAAAGGCTTATTAACAGACGTTTAGCACGTTACTGGGGTTTTCTTGGGGCCGCATATCTTACAGCGTCTTTTTTATACCTTTTGTACACAAGTTTGCACGGCTTTTATTCATCCTACTCAGGAACAATCGGCGCTATATCACCGCGTTTCCTCCTAAGTATAATCGGACTTTTTTACCTGGTGATTTTTCTATTCGGGACTATTTTTCTGGCCTTTGAAATAAGGGCACGTGACTGCAGGGACAGGTTTGCTGAAGTGCTTGACTCAAGACCATACAGCAATCTTGAACTTGTTGCAGGACGATTTTTGGGAGTTTTATTGTGTACATGGATTCCCATAGTTGTGCTTGTAATTCTATTTGAACTCCTGGGTATTACCATGAAACATCTTGGCCTGCCTTTTGGAGAGCCGATGGAGATTTTATCAGTCTTTTCGTTCATTTTTATGATGGCTGTTCCGGCTCTGTCATTTATTATTGCTCTGGCTTTTCTGATTACTCTTCTGGTGAAAAATCGTCTTGTAGCGGCAGTTATCTTATTCTCAGTTACTGGAATTCTTTACTGGGCATTATTCTATCTTCCTGCTGTTTATGGGGAATTGTTCGATATTGTCGGAATTTCAGCCACAGTTTTCTGTTCGGAAACAGTTCCCAGGTTTGCTTATTTCGGAGGATGGATTCAACGGTTTTCAGTGCTTTTCGCAGCATTCAGTCTTCTTGGCTTTAGTGCTGCGGTTCATCCCCGTCTTGATGGAGGTTCACGCCTGAAACTGGCTGCAGGCAGTCTCTCAATGCTGGTTGTCGCATTTTTCTTTTCAGGCATTATGTATTATATGAACGACGGATATGTCAGGATGAGGGACAGGTGGAAAGATGCACATAATGCGGCTAATGAAAAAGCTGTCCCTGATCTTAAAAAGATTACAGGCAATGTAAAGATATTGCCGGGTAAAGACCTTTTCCTTGAACTTGATATTGTGTTTGGCGCGCCTACTGATAAATCGATTGAAAGCGCATTGTTTACACTCAATCCGGGGCAGCAGGTAATAAAAGCACTGGATGATTCAGGAGAATCCATTGGCTATAAATATAAAAACGGTCTGCTTGAACTCACCCTGTCCCACCCCCTTGCAGCCGGTGAGGTAACAACCGTTCACTTAAGTATTAACGGGGTGCCGGACAATCGTTTTGCTTTTCTTGAAAGCGCGTTTGATATTAACACATTAAGGGGTGTTGATTCGCAGGATATTGGGCTGTTCGGTATTGATACCGGCATGTTTCATAAAGATTTTGTTGCATTAATGCCTGGATTACGATGGCTCCCGGTCTCAGGCCCGGAAAAAAAACGGGATGATCCTCGCCTTCGGACGGTTGATTTTTTTCAGGTGGATTTGGTAGTGAACCTGCCAAAAGAGTGGCTTGTTGCAGGTCCGGGGCGTCGTCATAAGGCGGGAGAAAACCCTGATGAGACAAGTTATCGTTTTTCTCCCCTAGCGCCAGTCCCCGAGGTAGCATTAATCGCCTCCAGGTTTGAAAGCAGGGCAATAGAGATAGAAGGTGTTACCCTGGAAATACTGCTTGATAAAAAGCATATAAAAAATATCGAAGTGCTGACTGATGCAAAGGACAATCTCAGTACATGGGCCGGTAATCTAATAAGAGAAACGGAAGAATACGGCCTTGGCTACCCATACGATGCTTTAACTCTTGTGGAAATCCCCAATTACATGCGTACCTATGGTGGAGGATGGCGTATGGATACGGTGACGGCGCCTCCCGGTATGCTGCTTATGAGAGAAGCGGGATTCCCAACGGCACGTTTTGATACAGCTTTTCGTAATCCGGAAAGGTTTAATGACAGTGAAGGGGGGATTCAAAAGGCTAAATGGGAGAGGGTTAAGACTTTTTTTATAAATGACCTTTCAGGAGGGAATTTGTTTTCAGGCGCAGCGAGAAATTTTTTTATGTATCAGACATCAGCTGAAGGTCCTGAAGGCCTTGCACTGAATTATATAATGGAGTCTCTTTCCAACCTCCTGATAACGAGTGACAATAGTTATTTTTCGGCGCATCAGTATTTAGGCGGTGATGCCTTAATGGAAGTCATACTTATGAATATAAACGCCTATAACAGAGAACCTGTAATAGCATCCAGCATTGTGGGGCAGGCAGTTAGAAACGCGGTTTCAAGGCCCGAGGTGTGGGATCAGGTACTTGGTATCCCGCTTAAAGATATTGATCCATGGGAAGCCCCTGCCCTTACGGTTGATGTTCTCACTCTAAAAGCCAATGGCATTGCACAATCCATACTGGATACCCTGGGGTCTGAAAAAACCGGGCAATTCCTTGCCTCTATTAGAGAAAACCATAAAGGAGAATCTTTTACAATCAATGATGTATTGGAAGCAGGAAAGACACTGGGTTATGATCTCTCAGAGATTCTTGGAGAGAGAATCACCGGCACTGAACTTCCCGGATTTGTATGCGATAAATCTGAAATTTACAGGATTCAGGATTCTGAAGACGGAACTCCACGTTATCAGATACTTTTTACAGTAAGGAATGATGAACCAGTTCCAGGGTTTTTTAAATTTTTATTTCTATATATGAAAGATAGGGGTGGGTTCGATCTCATCAGGAGCGAACCAATACACATGGACGGTAAAAGCATTATTCAATATGGAAATATCGTATCTACTCCTCCTGCACATGTTTTTGTAGAACCATATCTTTCACTTAATCGAAATTCCTTTAAGTTAAAACTTGATAATATAAATCAGGAGAAAATTGAGGAAAAGGCGGCAATTGAAGGTGTAGACGAATTACCTTACTCAATTACACAGGATACAGCCATTGTGATAGATGATCTGGACTCCGGATTTAGTGTGATAGAGGAGAAAGATAACAATGGCTTGCGCCTTGTCTCTGGTGAAGATAAGCAAATATCGACTGATCAGGGTCTTCCCCTGACATCACAATCCAGGATTTCCCAAACCTGGTCACGAGTAGTATACACCACAAGTTTTGGGAAATATCGCCATACTGTTGCCGTAGTCGGGGGAGGTAAGGGGGAGAAAAAGGCTGTGTTTAAGGCCGATATTAATAAGGCCGGAGAATGGAATCTCGAAATACATCTGCCCTTCAAACCAAGGATCATGCCCGGTAAAAAGTGGGGCACATACCATCTGGTCATAACGGACAACAGTGGAGCTCATCACGAGATAGCATTTAATTCAAAGTCGACATTCATGGGTTGGAATCCTGCAGGGAGTATATTCCTTCCCGAAGGAGAAACTACTGTGATGCTTTCAAATAAAACAGACGGTGAGTTTGTTGTAGCGGATGCTGTTCGATGGACTCCGTCCGCCGGGAAATGATATTTAGTAAAAATTGTGTTATACAGCCTTAATGATCAAATCTGAAGGAAATACCCTATGAGGACAATTATTCTCACGATGATATTTTTAGCGCTTGTTGTATCTGCGAATAATGCACAACCGGAAGATCTTCATAAAATGGGAGAAAAAGGGTATGCACTGGTCCTCGATATGCAATTTGAACAGGCCAATAAGATTTTTAATGAAATGGTCCGGGTAAAACCCGAAAATGCTTTAGGTCATTTATTGTTAGCATTGAGTTATGGACAGATGTGGAAAATTAATGATTTTGATGATGAAAGGTTTGGGAAAAAATATAAAGAGCAACTGGTAAAGGCACGCGATATTGCGGAGGGAATGCTGGATAAAAACGAAGATGATATTGACGCGCTTTTTTATACAGGCTGCGCCTATGGGAATCTTGGCCGTTTTTATATGAACATTAAGAAATGGTTTGACTCCTATGTGAATGGCAGTAAAGGATCAGAGTATTTACAAAAAGTCCTGGAAAAAGATCCTGATCGTTATGATGCATATCTTGGTATTGGTATGTTCCATTATTATCGTGAGGCATTGCCAAACTATTCCATGATGCTTTTTCTGGTAAGAGGAGATGTTGAAGGATACATTAAAAAAGGTATTAATGAAATAACTCGTACTGTATCAAAGGGGAAGTACCTGAGTGATGAAGCAAAAATTATTCTGGCGACCGAAATTTATATAGAACATGAACGAAATTACATAGCTGCATTACCCCTGTTGGAAGAACTGACAATCAAATACCCCAACAATTACTTTCTTAAATTATATCTGGCAGAATGCTACGGAAATACTGATAATCAGGAACAGGCAATTCAAACAACAGAACATTTAATTCAATCATGTTCACTTAAAGAAAAAAAATATTTACTCAATCGTCTCTACTTTAATCTGGGAAGAGCATATAATAATTCAAATGAATTTGAATATGCTGTTATGGCTTTTGAGAAAGCCCTTGAAATTCCACAATTTAAGGCGCGTTCTCTTTTTTATATTGGAAATGCCTATGAAATGATGGGCAAAGTTGATAAAGCCCGTGTGTCTTATAACCGGATTAAAAAAGGAGATAATATCGATGTATATATAGACGCCAGGCGGAGAATGAATAGGCTTCTTACACCTTCCCAGATAAATTTTTTAAAAGGCACTAATTATTTATCTTGTAAAGAATATGAACAGGCAGCTGTTCTTTTTTATGATTTGTTAGAGTCTGAATTTAAAAAAGAGAAACCGGATAAGGCTTTTATTGCCAACGTGTATTTCAATATTGGCAGAGTTGAGTACGAATTAAAAGAATATAAAAAAGCAATTAATAGTTTCCGGAAAATATTGGATTCCAGTTATGTGAAATTGGACTACGTCAAACCCTGGAGTCATTATTACCTTGCAAATATGTACCGGAAGGCAGGAAAAACTCAAAAGGCAAAAGAGGAATATGATATGGCATATATATATAATGGGAAAGTTCTACGGACTCTTGTTGATGTTGCCATGAAAGAAATGGAATAAATAAAATTTTATGCAGGTACAGTTAAACATGTCAGATATACCGAATAATGAACAAGGGGTAGTCGGTTCCCGAAAAAAACCTTCAATAAAAACTATACTCATTAGTTATTCTATTACTATTGCTTTCTGTCTTGCATTTGTTCTTTTATTCTATATTCTGGGCCTGACATCATCTTTCCTGCCATTATTTATTGTATGTTTGTCAACCGGGATAACGATGAACAGTCTGGGGATTTTTTTAGGATGGCTATTCAGTTCAAAGCCTGACAATAATGCAAATATATTAATTATCAGTATCATAAGCTGTGTCGGCGGAGGATTAATAGGGTGGCATATTGGCTTTTTTTTCCTCCATATAATATATTCTATCGCGATAGATTTCAGCAGCAGAAACTATTTTGAAAACCAGTTGTTTGCCGTCGTTCTTGGCGGGATAATAGCCTATTTTATTTATTCACATGAATGGCTGAAATACACCAAAAAAATTGCAGAAAAGGAGAGGCTCAATCGTGTTGAGAGCGAGAAGGAGGCACTTGAAGCAAACCTCAGGCTTCTCCACGCACAGATTGAGCCTCATTTTCTGTTCAATACTCTTTCCAATATCATGAGTCTTATTGATACAGCACCTGACAAGGCAAAGTCCATGCTCATGGACTTTAACCTCTATCTTCGTACATCTTTAGCTACTACAAGGCCGGATATGACTACTCTGGATGAGGAAATAGATGCCATTAAGGCCTATCTTAATATTCAGAAGATCAGGCTGGGTGACAGGCTTGATTACTCTATTGATATACCTGAGATGTTGCTTCAACAGCCCTTCCCACCCCTGCTACTTCAGCCTCTTGTTGAGAATGCCGTAAAGCATGGACTTGAGCCAAATATCAAAGGAGGAGAGATTAAAATAAAAGCAAACGGAGAAAATGGAGTTATGAGGATCATTGTGGAGGATACAGGTCAGGGGTTTTTTTCATACAACAAAGATGGAATAGGGATAAAAAATATAAAAGAACGTATTAAACTCATATACGGTGAGAAAGGTCACCTGTCCCTTGAAGAAAAAACTCCCAATGGCGTAGAAGCAATTATTGAGGTGCCGAAAAATGACATATAGGGCAATAATTGCTGATGATGAAAAGGAGTTAAGGGTTTATCTGCGCTCTCTTCTGTCGCGGGTCTGGCCTGATCTGGAAATACGCGGTGAGGCAAAAAACGGAAAGGAGGTCCTTGACCTGGTTGAATCGGAACATCCCAATATCGTTTTTCTTGATATCAAGATGCCGGGACATACAGGTATGGAGGTTGCAAAAAGGATCGTGGGTCTCACATACATAGTGTTTGTAACAGCTTATGACCGTTACGCTTTGGAGGCCTTTGAACGCGATGCTGTGGATTACCTTTTAAAGCCTGTGTCGGAAAAAAGGCTCAGACAGACAGTAACCCGTCTTAAAGAACGGCTTAAAGCCGATTCATCTCCACCAGCCCAACTAACTGCAGTTGTAGAACAACTCCTTACAAGGGTTTCCCCAAAAAAAGAAAATGGTTACCTGCAATTGATTAAGGCACAACATGGGGACGGAGTTCGGTTGATACCGGTTGAAGAGATAGACTATTTCAAGGCAGATAACAAGTACATACAGGTAATGACAGGAGAAGGAGAATGGCTTATCAGAAAGAGTATAAAGGAACTCGTGGATGAACTTGATCCGGCCCGGTTCTGGCAGATCCATCGCAGCACAATCGTTAACGTTTCCAAAATAGATAAAGTGAGTCATTCAGTTACAGGCCGGGGAGTTATTAAGTTGAAAGAAAGAGGAGAACTTCTCACAGTGAGTCGCAATTATTTACATCTTTTTAAGCAGATGTAATTATGGTTTTTTTATGTTGACAAAGAAAGTTTGAAATGTAAGATTTGCGTCAAGAGGAAAAAGATATGAAATATCACGCTATTAAAATATTTTTTAGTTTTTCTTTTTTTACGGGGAGGGCCTGTAGAAAATAGCGTGTGTTAACAAACAGGTCAAAAAACGCCGGGCACACGCTCTGGCGTTTTTTATTTTATACAAACCAGAAGGAGGATTCATATAAATGAATATCAAACAACATCCCCCAATCGAAGTGGCTCCAAACTTTTATCAACTTGGCACTCCGGCTTTTCCGGCTTTTCTTTCAATGGGCGAAATAGGCATGCTTATTGAGGGTGGAACGGGTCCAACTTTCCAGATAATTATTGATCAGATAAAATCACTGGGTATAGATTCCGAGTCTATAAAATACATTGTATTGACTCATACCCATGCTGATCATATTGGCGGAATGCCCTTTTTCAGAAAAGAGTGGCCCCACATAAAACTTCTGGCCAGTCCTAATGCTGAAAAAGTATTTGATAA
>JASFHE010000202.1:0-10037 GCA_050123415.1 Desulfobacteraceae bacterium
CATTTTATACCTCCCAATTTAGGGGGTACCCTTCAGGGAGGTATATTTTATCTAATTACTTTCACGGTTAAACCTTTTTATCGTACCACTACCATAGGTAGTGGTTTAAAAAGATGAATTAACGATCATCCTCAGCCTGTTCATGTAGACTATCCAAAGCCTCCGGAACCGGTTGAAACTGTTGCTGCAGACGATCCTATCCAAGAACCTGCAACCCCTATTAAAAGAGATACTACCCCTGCAGTCACAAACCCTCCGGTAAATACAGCTCCGGTTCCTCCCGGAAGTATAGACAGACCGAGGGATATGAAAATAGCAAAAGTAAATCCAAGTATGGATTTCCGGATCCCTTATGTTAGCAGTCATTTCACACCAAAGCAGGTTGACCGGAGACCTCGTGTTTTAAAGCCTGTTACTCCGATTTACCCTAACCAGGCAACAATTAATGGCATTGAAGGCAGGGTTGTTTTGCGTTTTATTGTAGATGAAAACGGTGAAGTCCAAAACCCTGTGATAGTAAAGGCCGAACCCGAAGGAGTGTTTGAGAAAGCTGCACTCGCAGCAATTGTTAAATATAAATTTATACCGGCTGTAATAGGAAAAAAGAATGTAAAATGTATTGCTGTGATGCCTATTGGATTTGAGATTAAATAGTTATTCATCCCGGAAATATCCTTTTTGGATGGAAGGTGTCAACGAAAGGTCTCAAAAACAAGAAACCCTCGAATAAATTCGAGGGTTTCTTGTTAAAACGCATTCTACTCCCAACCTGACTTTGTCCCATAGGGCAACTGGAAACCGATTGCCTCTATTTCATATATTTTTCCGTTTCTTATCTTATAAAAATGCACGGCAGGGAGATTAAAGGTGCCCTGGTATGAAGTTCGCATCTCTGTTTCGCCGTTGGGCTTTTTGTAGGGATATTCCTTTAATGTGCTGTCATGGTAAAACATTGAAAACCCTACAGCCAGGCCTTTTTGCTGATCGGCAATCAGAACCCGTCGATTACGAATTTCTGAGATATATGAAAAGGCACCTGTACTGATCTGCCCTTCGCATGTATTGGCTGACGGATCTGTTGCTGCCATTGCTTCCATCATCTTCCTTGTTTCTTCATCCATATCGGCCATTGCCTCCGCAGAAAATTCAGAGGGCTTGCCACCTGCTGTTACCATACCGTTTTCATGGCGTGCACATTCTTTGGCAAATGGAGAGAGTTTACCGTCTTCCTTCGTAAGGGCTTCATAATATGTGAGCCCTATTTCAAGTAGTTTCCATCTTGGCATACGCTCTGCCGCCGGAACATCTTCAAGCAGTCCTGGTCGGGGAGTTTTCAGGTTGGCAAGTCCCATCTTACCAAAGGGTGATGAATCCAGATCTCGAATTACATGGTGTTCTGCCTCGGATATCTTTTTTTCTTCCAGTTTAAGGCGTGCGCCTAAAAGGATATCAGCACCTGCCTCCTTCATCATCACGAGACACGCAATCTGTTGTACTTCCGGATCGGCTGCATATATCTGAAAATCCGCAGGCCCATCCGAAGCAGTAACCCACAGACCTTTTCCTACAGGAATATTTGCCGTATTTTCTACAAACTTTACTTCATCAGCAAACGGCACTGCTTTTGGATCGTGTTTCACAAGTGCCTTAATGTACTGCTTCATGAAATTTACCATGCATTCCCTGTCACATGCATATTTTTGAGATGCAAATGATGGAAAGGAAACTCCCAATATGGAAAGAGTTACTATTACAGTTAAGAAATGTTTTGGTTTCATATTATGTTCTCCTGTCTGAAATATAAATTAGTTTACTTAATCACATCTACTCGATAGGTAGGCATTGCCGATGCAGTCCGCCACAATCCGTCGGTAAGGTTAAGCCGTACACCATTTTCAGTGTATTTAACATTTTTTGTCACAGGCAGCTTTGAGGCATCGTGCGCTAAAAGGGCGTTAAGGTATTTAGTCATAAAACCTGCCAGACATTCTCTATCGCATTCGACAGGAGCAACAGCAATGGCTGTAAGACTAAAACACAGTATTGCAGTTATAAAAGTGGTCATTATCAATCGTTTCATGGCATCTCCTTTTTCATAATAACTAATAATCATCTAATCTGATATGCCCTTTTACAGGGAACCTTGAAGTACAATACAAATACATCAAATGATGAGTTCAATAAAACCAGCTATTTTTTCTAATACGTATCGATAATACTGTTATAGATGCAGTAAAGTTCAGTATAGCGAACAAATATTATTTGGGAAATTAACCTTTGTCAAGGCGGTAAATTTTAACCAGTGTACATCTAAAACAGGTGTTATTAAATAAAAGCAGTCAGCCATCAGCATTCAGCTTTCAGCGTAAGCCTTTTAAAACAAAGCATTAGCTGATAGCTGAGTGCTGAAAGCTTCATCCAGAAATAGTCTATTTCTGGATGAAAACCAGACTATCTCCACTCGTCCACAGACGCACTGGACAAGTAACTGAAATCCCCTGCCTGCCAGAACATATTTGTTCCTCCTCCAACAGACAGTATTGAGATCTTGGATGGGCTTGAAAATTGAGGGATCTCTGCATCATCCGGAAGCTTCATCCATGATGCGATGGGTTCCTGACCCATTTCGCCCATTGGAAGTACAAAATTCTGCACAGCATAATAATCATCTTTCCAGTCACCAACCTTGACCTTTGTGTTTTTATAGATCCAGTCGATCAGCTGTTCCTTGGATTTAAATCCTTCATCATCTTTCAGTTTATTCGTAATATTCGGATCCAGAAACAGGGTTACAGAAGAAAAAGGACTTACAAATTTTAACCAGAATGGAATCTGTGGATGAAAGGCTTTTTCAAAACTCTGGTCAGGATGTGTAATCCCCCAGCCCAGAAAGACGCTTACTGCACTTTCTTCGGGTTTAAAGTCCTTTTGTACGTGAAATGGTTTCCAGCCCTGGGGAAGCTCCTCTTCGTTTTCAGCAAAGCACAGGTTGTTATAATTCAGGCTATTTCCCTGGCTGCCCATGTATGTTTCACCTGCCTTTCCGGATGCACTCAGGTTTATGGACAACAAAGTCCACGCCCGTCCTATTACGGCATTAGCCTGGCTGAAAGGCCCCATGGCGCCAATGCCGGAATTCATGTTGATTTCTTTACGGACAGGGCCATTTACAACTACCATGGTTGCAAAAGAAGTTGTAGAGGTGGAAAGAGAAGTCACCCCGGTGGATGCAAGGGCCAGTATTACCGGGAAGTGCTCAGGTTTTGCTCCTGCCATTACAGCGTTGACGGCAACTTTTTCTACTGTATAACTCCACAGTTCGTGGGGCGAAGAAGGCTGCATTCTGCCAACAATCTCATTAGCATCATGGCTTGTTCCTTCAAGCATTGCAGCGACTCTTTCTTTGGTGGGAAGCACAATAGGAAGTCCGTCTGTCCATCCATTCTCCAGGAACAGACGATGAAGATTTTCCTCCGTATCATGTTTCACCATACGCGGTGTGGGTCTTTCTATGGAGCCTTCTTTTTTATCCTCACTGCTGAGCGGGACTGTAATAGCATCTATGATCTCTTTGAGCACAGGTTTTCCGGAAATCGGGTCATTACCTTCAAGATACTTCCTGCATGTTTCAGCAGTCGTACCTGTAATAGGATGGGGTACAAAGGTAAAACGATGATTCGGCATCCCTTTTTTATAGGAATATGTCTTTACAAGATTCTCGAATTTAAGAGTAACAACAGGTGCGGTGGGAACTCCTAATTTTTCAACTGTCCAGGTGTGGCCGGCGACCGACGGCGCGCAGGTGCTTCAATGCCCTACTCCCATTATCATACCATCTCCCTTTTCCTTGATCTCTGCCCACAGTTTGGGATCATCATTAAAATATGTCCCTATTTTATCCCGCAGAATCCATTTAGTCTCAGGATATTTATTCTTTAAAATATCCTGCAATTCTGTCAGGAACTGATGTGTTCCGGAAAAACCAATATCAACGATGTATATGGTCTTCCCTTTAAGATCACTGATCCTGGGAGCCATAGGAACCCGCTTTATCGCTGGAGGTTGACCGAGAGGATTAAATACCGTTATCTTTGATTCTTTGGCCTGTGAAACACCTGCTGAGGCCAATACCATTGCTAAAAGGGAAATAATATTTACCACCCAGTTGTGTGTCTTCTTGATCAAGAGACTTCCTCCTTTCAAAACTTATGCATTTCTGGCAGATAAGTTTTATACGAACTGCCCATCCAAAAACTAAAGTTTTTGTTCGGTAGCAGTCAGCACTCAGCGTTCAGCTTTCAGCAAAAGGCTTTTAAAATAAAGACTTAACTGACGGCTGATAGCTGACCGCTGAAAGCTCCATCCAGAACTTGTCTCTTTCTGGATGGGCACGAACTATATATTCATGATATACAATATAGGCTAATTAATTTTATGTGTCGAGCAAATTTCATTACCCGGTGTTTAGGTATACTTTTATGCACACCTGTATACAAATATTATACAAAGACTATCGATTATAATTTTTCCAAAAAATGCATAGCCATCTGTTTTTATTTACTATTTTATCAGATTCGTATCTGGCATACTCATTGCTTAATCCTAGTAGAAATGGAATAAGGATTCCGTAATTCCTTAATAAGAAATAAATGATTGTTGCTATACAGAAAAGCTCAAATTGAAATATTAGGATATAGGGAACTTATGAAAAATATAGCCAAGATATTTTTAATAAGAATAAAAGACCTGGTACTCATCAGCACCTGTAATATATGCGGGGGACAGCTAACCGGTTCATTATATATTATGCAGGCTGTAGGTTCTGCATTTATCAACTCACATATATCCTTTTTTCTAAATCAGAAGGATTGTCGTCAGGAAAAACTCCTCCTATAAAATGACGTCAATTCTTCTAAACATTAATCATTTAATCCAGATGAATAATTATCAGGCCTGTTAAGACTGACCGTTCTCTCCGGCTGTACGCTCGTAGGAATGCAGTCCCATCCTCAGAATTATTACTCCAATTAAAGAAGCAAGGAAACCAACAATCACTGCCGATGAGCGAACCATTAAATCATCTTGAAATACGTATGTTGTAATAAATCCAACTGCCGGTAAGCTTGCATTTTGGGCTACCAGGCCTAATATAAGAAAACATATCGCAGTTACCTGGCCTCGCATTTCATTTGGAGTAATACTCTGCAGCGATGCAGGACCAAGACCGGCAGAAACACCGCCAAAGAATATAACTCCGCCGACACAACCGAATACCCAGTGTGGGTTGTCAACTGCATGGGCAAGAGCAACCGGAATTAGAACAAGGGCTTCGGCAGCCATCATCAGTTTTATATAAACAGCCTTTTTTCCTGCACTGATATACCGGTTTGCAAGGAGCCCCGAAATAAGAACACCTAATGATCCGAAAATAAAACTAACAACACCAAGATAGGGACCTATCTGGGCATTGTCCCATGCATAACGTCTTGAAAACCAGGGTACAATCCATCCCAGTATAGCACCATTAGTCATGGCTCCGAAGGTCGTTCCACCAATTATTGATCCATAGGTCTTCCAGTTTTTTAATAGATAACGTATTGTTGCCTTGATATCTGCCTGTCCGCTTTGCTCTTTTCGGACTGGTTCCTTGACACTCTTCATTGCGAGCACAAAAATTATTCCCGGGAGACCAACAATAATAAATGTCAACTGCCATGGTTGAACATGTCCAAGAACAGGAATGCTCATTGCGCCGGCATCTAAAGCATACTGTGAAACCTTTCCACCAACGTAATTAGTAACAAGCATGCCGAACATAATACCGTTTGAAAATATGTTCAGAGGGAGACCACGCTTTTCACGGGGAAAATAGTCGGCTATCAAAGAATATGCACATGGTACCAGGCATGCCTCTCCTACACCAACTCCCACCATTGAGAAAAACAATGCCCAGTAACTGTTTGATTTACCGCAGAGGATGGTCATTACACTCCAGAGGGCAATTCCGATAGCGAGCTGCCCACGACGGGAGCGGGAATCTGCAAGCCTGCCCAGAGGAATACCCAGAATGGTATAAAATATTGAAAATGACAGAGTAGAAAGAAGGCTGAATTGGAAATCACTGATTCCAAAATCGTTTCGTATCGGGTCAACCAGAAAGGTAATGATCCCGCGATCAACAAAGGCCAGGGTATAGGTAAAAAACAGAACAAATACAACATACCAGGCATACCCGGAGGAAGGATAATCCGCATTTTTAGTCATAAGAGTTGAGCTACTTGAAGTTGAATTATTCATTTCACGTGATACCTCTCTGATTATTTTTTAAGCTGTGCATCAATGGCATGCTGAAATCCCGTTATGCTAAGGTTCTTTAAACGCCTTCCATTGACAAAAACTGTTGGTGTTGCCCTAACTCCGGCCTTTTCAGCGTCTCTCATGTCTCTCTTAATTTCATTCTGGATTTTTTTAGATTTCATTTCCTTTATGAATTCATCAGGATTAAGCCCAAAGCTCGTAGCCATCTCACCCACCTTTTTGTCGTCAAGCTGCGCTGCGTTTTTATAAAGCTCTTCATGAAACTCATCAAACTTTCCCATTGAATAGGCAGTAAGAGCCGCCGCCGCTGCTTTTCTGGCATTCTTATGCATGCGAAGAGGAAGATTTTTTGTTACTATTTTTACTGTGTCTTTATTTTTCTCAATCACCTGATTGAGTTTAGGCAAAAGCCTTCCACAATAACCGCACTGATAGTCAGTAAAAACAACGATAACCACCGGAGCGTCAGCATTACCTTTGTAGGGCGAACCTTCTATATTGATCTCCTTGATAAATTCTACACTGATTGTCCGGATCTCTTTGTTTTTTTTGCTTTTCAGGATAAGTATATTTTCCTTTGATCCTGAAGCTATCTGGTCAACGTTTTTTCCTGCCTCTATCCGCCCTTTAAGATTACCGGATGAATCATAGATATGTATAATTCCATCCTCTGTTAAAACATACATGTATGAACCTCTGGAGGACATAACTATATCAACAGGTTTTTGTTCAAAATCGATAATTTGCTGAACCGACCAATCAACCTCGGCAGATGCTGACAAGGGACAGATCAGGCACATACATATCAAAAAGATAATTTTAATAAGATATCTTTTCACATGACCCTCCGAATTAATTATTTTTTTCATCCATAAATCGTATATTTTTGGATGTAGCTTTCAGCATTCAGCTTTAAGCCTTCAGCTAAACCTTTATTTTATTATCTGTATCTTATCCGAAAGACCGTCTTCGTAAGTGCTCCACCCGGAATTCATACCATAAGGGCATCTGAGAGCCACAGCTTCAATGCGGCGTATTTTTCCCTTTTCCACCTTAAACAGCTCTGCAACCTGCCAGGTCCATGGTTCAGCAGGCCCCGAAACAACATCTCGCCCGTCCGGTGTAGTAAAACGTCGGGATTTTCCTGCCATATGATCAAAAAAACAAAAAGCAAACACTATACCGTGTTCACGATCCACCGCCACAAAACGGCGGTCTCTTATCCTTGATACGAAATGGATCAGGCCTGACTCAAACTGCTGCTTGCAGCCCCAGTGAGAGGAATAGACTGCTTCCTTAAGTGGATCCGGCATTTCCTGACCTGGTGCCAGCGGCACATTTGTGGATCTGCCTCCGTTTTCGTAACGGTCGCAGTCATCGGTAAAAGGGTAAGTGCCTGTGCCGTCCACTCCCTTTCCGTCATTTTTCTGCATTCCGGAAAAATAGTAATTGGCAGTCTTAATCATCTCTTCACGTGAAGGACGCTCATTTTCAGGAATAACCTCGGTGAATACAGGATGAGGATTGCCAAGTTCTTTGCCCATTTTTTCAATATTCTCGGCTGCTGAGGGACCCGGTTCAATTTCAGGGTTCAGGAGATTGCTTTCCGGCCTTACAACCAGTTGTTCCGCTTCGGAGATCAGTCCGTTTTCAATCTTCAGCCTCAGTGCTATTGCAGCAGGATTGGGCTCGTCACCTTCGTTCTGTGCTTCTTCTCTGGCCGTTCCAAAGAAACCTATCTGCTGGGTTTCAACATCAGGAACATAAAATTTATATGTCCCCTTCCCCACCATGCTTGACCATAATCCTTCGTCACCAAGAGGCAGTCGCACTCCATTCTCTGTGAATATACAATCCTTTGCAAAAAGAGTATCCGAGCGATCCTTTGCAAGCATTGCATCCATGTATTTATCCACAAAGCTTTTCAGACCGGCACTGTCAAATGTTTTTATCACTTCAGACTCAACAGGCTCCGGGCTCCGGGTTGAGTCCTGATTCTGACATGCAGGAAATAATAGAGAAATTAATAAGATAATGGCTGTTAAAAAAAATCTTATCCGCATTTGCAGTCTCCTTTTTATCTGGTTGGTTAACTTAAAATTGAAAGGAAAACGTTTTTTGGGGAATGAGTATATGGATATTGCCATTGTGTGTCAAAGTATTTATAAAGGCAGGCTGAAGCGATTTAGGCTGTAGGCTATTAGATAATATGTAACGGGCTGCTCCGGGGTGTGATATAACACCCCGAAATCAATACCCCTAAAAGGAGGAGCAGTCCATGAAGAAGATAGCCTATGTTGGAATAGATTACCACTTAAATTCTTTAACCATTGCTGTTTTAATAGAAGGTGAAACTGATTTTTACAACATTATGAAGATACCTAATACTGACAGTGTTATCCAAAAAAATATGAAAAAGTTATCAAAACATTTTGATATTAAAGCCTGTTACGAAGCATCATTCAGTGGCTATTCTTTTCAAAGAAAGATGACCTCCTGGGGATATCACTGCGATGTTATAGCTCCTTCTTTGGTTCCCCAAAAGAAAGGGGATCGCAGAAAAAATGATAGTCGTGATGCAAAAAAACTGGCTAGAGCCTACTCAATAGGAGACCTGTCAATAGTACATGTCCCTACAGAGGAAGAGGAATCTGTAAGAAGCCTGATTCGTTGTAGGTTATCTTTTAAGGACCTTGAAAAGGCATCTAAGAATCAGATCAATTCACTACTTCATACTCAAAGCATCATCTGGCCAAACAAAAAATGGAATGCTAAACATCTTTCATGGTTGTCAAATATAGAGATGCCTCAAAAACACCTTCAGACTATTTTGGATGAACAGATTGGCTTGTTAAGATATGCCCAGAGCCGTCTGGAATTCTTGGATAATGAAATCGAAGATATAGCAAAATCTGATATCTACTCCCCAAGTGTAAAAAAGCTAAGGGCCTTCAAAGGTGTTGGAACCCTCACTGCCATGATCCTGATTGCGGAAATTACAGATTTCCGTCGTTTTCCAAATGCAAGGGCATTAATGGCTTTCCTGGGATTAATTCCATCAGAAAATAGTACAGGGGATAAGCATAGGCCAGGAGCAATAACCAAAACCGGAAACTCAAGGGTCCGAAAGCATATTGTTGAGGCTGTACAACATTGTGCTAAAAACCCCAAGGTATCTTCTCTCATGAAAAAAAACCTAAGTCAGGTGGATGCTCGTAGTGCTAATATTGCTGTCGAATGTATGAAGCGCTTACATAAAAAATATTGGCAGTTGATGTTAAAAAATAAACTGCGTCAGGTAGCTCTAACGGCTACTGCGAGAGAATTTGCAGGTTTTATATGGGCCATGATGCAGCCAGATCCAGCAACAGCATAGCTTGAAAATAATTCTGATTCTATCAATTAACATTAAATGAAAAGCCATGTAGTAAAAGGAGAGAGAGTTAAATAAAAGTGAACGTGGAGCACGTCGGAAGAGCGTTGAAAAAACTATCATGAAAAGCATATCGCTTTATTCACGGATTTAGATCAACGCAACTCCAGACGAATACTGAATAATAATGGTAATTAAAATCCACGAATAGCAGTCTGATTCAACGTCGAAGCAGCTCCACGTCGCTTTTGTTTAATAAATGATAAAATGAAAAACAAAAAACAAATACAAAAACACTTTTAACATAATTTTAAGGTTGACAAACGCCCGTTACATAGCAGTTTTT
>JASFHE010000203.1:0-9997 GCA_050123415.1 Desulfobacteraceae bacterium
ACAGCCGCAATGGATATGCTTCATGCTCCGGAAAGTATGCTGACTGTTAATACAGATATATGGAAGGATATTGTAAAGAACAGGGAAAAGTTCTACACAAAGAATCTCAGTTCATTTATTAATTATGCCAGGCATCAGGCAAGTAAATATGGTATTAAAGGTTCCAGACTTAACGCAGTATCTCAGGTTATTTCTATTTTTGAAAAATCGGATGAAAATCTTAAGCTTAAAGATATTTGGGATATGCTGCCAATGAACAAGTATTGTCATGATGTTGGTCTAAACCCGAATGGAGTCAGACAATACCAGGTATGCGGTAAGACCTTTCAGGAAACAGTTACTATTGGATATGTGTTACCAATTTTAAGAAATTTTTATGATGAATATGGTCATCGAGCCAAATTGGCCGCGGAAAATAAAAATATAGACTGGAAGGCAATATCCCATGCATTGAGAGCGGCTATCCAGACTAAAGAGATTCTGGTTAACGGCACGATTACTTTTCCACTGAAGGATGCATCTTTTTTATTATCTGTAAAGTCAGGGGAGCTTGACTATTCAAAAGATGTAGCCCCTGTTTTAGAATCATTAATGGAAGAGGTTGAAGAGCTGATAAAGCAAAGCAATCTACCTGAAAAGGTTGATATTGATTTCTGGAACAACTTTATTTGTGCGACACTCGAAAAAGCAAGGTTCAAATAACAGACAAATGCAAAAAACAATTATTAAAGAACTTGATAAGATTGAAAAATCCCGTGGAGTAAAAATCATACTGGCTATTGAATCAGGCAGCCGAGCATGGGGTTTTCCATCAAATGACAGTGATTATGATGTTCGCTTCATTTACGTGAATCCAAAAGACTGGTATCTGACAATAGCTGAAAAGAGAGATGTTATAGAGCTTCCTATAGATGATCTGCTCGATATAAATGGATGGGATTTACAAAAGGCTCTTAAATTGATGAGAAAGTCAAACCCTCCTTTATTTGAGTGGCTCTCTTCTCCGATTCAATATAAAGTAGTTGAACAGGAATCTGATAAGCTTCTTGAACTTTCAAGACAATCTTTTTTGCCCGAAACAACATGCTACCATTATCTCTCAATGACAAAAAGGTATGTTTCGGAAATTGAGAAGAGTAGGACTGTCAAACTGAAAACCTATATGTATGCTATCAGGTCTGTCCTTTGCTGTAAGTGGATCGTTACATACATGACACAACCACCAATGAATATATTTGATCTGTTGGATAAAACTTCAGATGACAATGCTTTTATTGATACTGTTAACCAACTTGTAGAAGAAAAAAGCAAACATTCAGAAGGCTACCGTGTAAAACATTATGATCTGATTGATACTAACATTAATAAGATTATCCATGAGACACAAAACAACATGCCTGAAAATCCTGAGAGACCGGATATTGAAATATATGATGATGTGTTCAGATCGATTTTAAATAGAGGAACAATATAGTCTTGCAAATTAGGATTGCCATTCCTATTTTATAAAATTTAGGATTCTTCAACTATTTCAAATAACTGCCTGATTTAATACTTTTGTCTCAACCCCATATAATTCGGCCAAATCCCTATCCAGTTAAAAAAATGCTTGCAAAAACCCCCTTAAAGGTTAAAATTAGGTCGCAATTTTAACCTACAAGAAGAATATTGAGATATATTTAAGGGTAAATATAATGGAAAAATATACTGAAAGATTTTTTAAGGCATCTGATGGCAGTTTTTTTATTTTCGGACCAAGAGGAACCGGTAAATCCACATGGCTTAAAAAAACTTTTCAGGATGCCTATTTTATTGATTTACTGGATGAAAAAACCTTTAGAGAATATATTGCACATCCGGAAAGAATAAAACAGGTAGTAAAAGCAAACCCGGATATAAAACGCTACATCATAGATGAAGTGCAAAAAGCTCCGGCGTTGCTTGACAGCATACACAGCCTGATCGAGGAATACAAAACACATCAATTCATTCTGACCGGTTCAAGTGCACGAAAACTTCGTCGCGGAGGTGTGAACCTGCTTGCCGGTCGTGCTTTGTTAACTCATTTTCATCCATTTATGGCCTCTGAGCTGAAGGAAAATTTTTCACTTGATACAGCACTTAAGTTTGGAATGATTCCATTAGTGGTATCTTCGGATACACCGGGCAAGACATTGGAGGCCTATATCGCTCTTTACCTTAAAGAAGAAGTAAAAGAAGAGGGTTTGGTAAGGGACATTGGTGCATTTGCGCGTTTTCTGGAAACTGTCAGCTTTTCCCATGGAAACGTTTTAAACCTTAGTAACCTGGCCAGAGAATGCCAGGTATCACGAAAAGTAGTTGAAAACTATATGTCCATTATCGAGGATCTTTTAGTGGGATACAAAATCCCTGTTTTTAATAAGCGCGCTAAACGTGCAATGACTGCACAGTCAAAATTTTACCTGTTTGACGCGGGAGTCTACTACCACTTACGCCCCAGGGGGCCGCTTGATAGTCCGGATGAAGTCGGAGGTACGGCCCTTGAAGGTTTAGTACTGCAACATTTAAAGGCATGGTGTGATTACACCGATGATAAGGTGGAATGCTATTTCTGGAGGACCAGAGGCGGCTCTGAAGTTGACTTTATTTTGTATGGTGAAAACAATTTTTATGCTATTGAAGTAAAAAATTCCAGCAAAATTCATCCCCAGAGCCTGAGATCATTAAAAACATTCATTGTCGATTATCCGGAATCCAATGCTATACTTCTTTATCGGGGGACAGAAAAGCTTGTAATAGATGGAATAACCTGCTGGCCTGTGGAGGATTTTTTACTGCAGCTTAAACCCAACCAGTGGCCGTAGCGAAATGTAGAGGGTAACGTTAGGTGCAGGGGGTAAATTTATAAGGAAAAAACAATGAAATTTGAAGAGAGCATCTATACCTTTTTAAAGATTTTAAAGAACTATGATTATGAGATTTCTGTCCTTGACCAAATCTGGGAATTAATTTTTCCGGACAACAAGTCCCGGTGGAGCCATCTCAGAGTTACCAGGTATAAAAAGGTTTATTATTTATATCATATTGACGGAAAGAGCTGTTCGTTAGAGGTTATACCGGGAAAAAGCGTGAATGTTATGAACTCCTTTGGTTTTTCATCTTATGAAGATGGTAGAGATGATCCGGAAGGTGTATGGGGGCCAATGGTAAAATCAGCCCTTACCTGGTTAAAAAAAATCAGCAAAGACTGGATGAAAGCCAACAGATTGGTACTTGAACAATATCCTCTCAATCGTCGATTTGGTACTGTGCCGCATGCTCTTATAAAAGCCACTTTTCCAGAATTCTATAAACTTGATAAAGAGCTGGGAAAAATAAAGAGCCGAAGGTTTATCCGGTTACTGGAGGAAGGTTATTTTCTTAAGAAAGAAAACTTTATTCGCGAGTCCATGACGGCAAAAGATTATTTTAACTATTGCAGGCTTGCCTATATCGCGGGAAGACGAAAAGAGGATCATGTTGATGAAAGTTTATCCGGCCGTGAAATGTATAAACGATACGCTGACGGGAGGCATGAGGGACTCCTTGATATAAATGAGAATTCCAGCCTTGAATTTTCAGACTGGATTGACGGAAAGCATCCAAAGAGATTAACCGGCGGCCACCCATGGGAAATCAAGCGAGGCGGAAATACGACTCATATTGATCTTAGTGTATTTCGTCCTTTTCCCAGTAAAGAAGGATTTAAAGTTGAATTGCGAGGAGAATCCATAGGCAGACTAAAGGAAACAATAAATATGTTTTTAGGTATCTATGGTGCTTCGCTTCCAATCTCAATTTCTGATCCGGAAGGTATTCGCAGGAGACTGCTGGCTCAGGACAATATTGGCATCATACCATCTTATGAATCATTGCACAGGGCAAATCAGCACTTTAACAAAGATAAACATGTCTATGATGTTGCGTATTATAATGACCTGGGCAGGTATAAACGCAGAATCACCCCGTTTATATCGTGGGAGCCATTACCACTGCTTAAGCCATTGGATGTGAAAACCCTTTAAAATTCTAGGAACTAAAGGGGGCTAGCTTAGCTTTTTTGATCAAAAGTAATGATTAGAGACATAAAAAAGCAGTGTGGATCAAAGGAGCGCCCCTGTCTCCACTCTGAAAATATTACACACTGACATTCTATGCAGTTTTATAAACATTTATCTCTTGAATGCATTATCACCTAAATGCTATTATACAGAAATTATTTCTATTTCATACCGCTAATTCTACACCTGATGTGGAGCAATTCATAGCAGCCTCGCGAGCCACTTATCAGCCTAGTGAGTAGTTTATTATACAGTTACAATCTTCAACTGAACCGAAAATTATACGCAGACTTCATTTCTTATGTAAAAAGCCGGGATTTGAGAGGGGGCAGCCATCATGTCCTTAAAATTAAACCTGAAAGCCAAAATCAGTTTTTGAAAATAATATATTAATCCAAAAACGAAAGGCAGCAATTATGCCAGCGATTAGCAGGTATTATGATAAAATCAATTTAATCGCCGTAATAGGCAATTATCTGCCCCGCCAGTGCGGTATCGCAACTTTTACTACTGATCTTGTCGAAGGCCTGACAGTGGAAGCCCCGGATATTGATTGCGGGGCAGTTGCGATGAATGATAGACCGGAGGGGTATGCCTATCCTGATAAAGTCCACTTTGAGATCAACCAGAATAAATTGAATGATTACAGTACTGCGGCTCAATACCTTAATATCAGTCAGACAGATATTGTTTGCGTGCAGCATGAATATGGTCTTTTCGGCGGCCCGGCAGGAAGTCACCTTCTTAAACTTCTGGGTGATCTGCAGATGCCGATAGTCACGACGCTGCATACTGTTTTGAAAGATCCGGCTCCTGAATATCATGATGTTATGTGCAGGCTTGCTGACCTTTCGGATAAACTGGTTATAATGAGCCATCGGGCATCTGATTTTCTCAAAGACATCTATGGCGTTCCGGAAGAGAAAATCGCCTTTATCCATCATGGCATTCCGGATACTCCTTTTATTGACCCCAGCTTTTACAAAGACAAGTTTGGAGTGGAAGGGAAAAAAGTCATACTTACTTTCGGGCTGCTTTCTACAAATAAGGGCATTGAGAATGTACTCCATGCTCTCCCGGAAGTAGTAAAAAGACACCCTGATATTGTCTACATCATACTGGGCGCGACTCATCCGAATATTCTCAGGTCCCATGGTGATTCATACCGCATTATGCTGCAGCAGCTTGTCCTGAAACTTGGTATCGGTGAACATGTCATTTTTCAAAATCGTTTTGTTGAAATAAAAGAGTTATGTGAGTTTCTCGGTATTGCCGATATTTACATAACCCCTTATCTTGAAGAGGCCCAGATTACATCAGGCACCCTTGCCTATGCAATGGGTACAGGCAAAGCCGTTATTTCAACACCATACTGGTATGCCACAGAGATGCTTGACAAAGGCCGTGGCCGGATTGTTCCATTCCTGGACCCCGGCGCAATAGCGGATCAAATTATCTCACTTCTGGATAATGATGTTGAACGGCATGCAATGCGTAAAAAAGCATATACATTCAGCCGTGAAGCGATCTGGAAGGAGGTGTCCAGAAAGTATCTCCAGGTATTCGGTGAGGCACGGCAGAATCGCATCCGGAATCCCCGTCCCAGGCATTCGTATGTTAAGGATAGTAAGATTATTACCGATTTTGAACTTCCTGAAATTAAGATTAACCACCTGAAAGCCCTTACAGATGATACAGGCATCCTGCAGCACGCCAATTATACCATCCCGGACCGCACCCATGGCTACTGCACTGATGACAACGCGAGAGCCATGCTGGTAGCGGCCATGGGGCAAAAATACCTGCCCACAAACGGTTTTGGGCTTGATTTTCTCAGCGGTCATTATCTTGGATTTTTACTGTATGCCTTTAATGATGAAAATGGCCGCTTTCGTAATTTTATGACTTACTCACGGCAGTGGATGGAGGAGATAGGATCAGAGGATGCCCATGGAAGAGCGCTGTGGTGTATTGGTAAATCCGTGGCTTTTATTGGCAATCCGGGACACCTTGCTATGTGCACTACCCTTTTCAATAAAGCGATTCGAGTCGTCGAAGAGTTTTATTCACCACGTGCCATTGCATTTTCCCTGGTGGGTATACATGCCTATCTGGCAAAATTTTCCGGCGACAGTGATGTCCGCAGGATAAGGGAAGTTCTTGCCGAAAGGCTTTTTAATCAATTTAAAGATAATGCCACAGACGATTGGCCATGGCTTGAGAACACCCTGAACTATGCCAATGGCAAAATCCCCCACGCCCTTCTTCTGTCCGGTCAATGGATACAGCGTGGCGATATGATCGATATGGGATTGAAATCGCTCAAGTGGCTGCTCTCCATTCAGACTGAAAAAAATCATTTTGTACCCGTAGGGAATATGGGCTGGTATCATAAAGACGGTAATAAAGCGCGTTTTGATCAGCAGCCAATAGAGTCCAATGCCATGATCGAGGCATGTGTAGAAGCCTTTAATATTACCAGGGACAAGACGTGGATTGACAGTGCGGTCATGTGCTTTAACTGGTTCCTGGGGAATAATGATCTGAATATGGCACTTTATGATGACAAGACAGGAGGCTGCCGTGACGGATTGATGGCTGACGGAGTCAACCAGAATGAAGGTGCTGAGTCAACCATTTCCTGGTTGCTGTCACTCATGACACTGCAAAAACTATATGCCGACGAGATTCTAAACCAGCCGTCGCCACAGAAAACCAGTTACGGAAAGGAACAGGAATGAAGATTGCCATGCTTTCGCCTGTTGCCTGGCGCACACCGCCACGGCATTACGGGCCATGGGAAAATGTGACCTCCCTTTTAGCCGAAGGGCTTGTGGTGCGGGATCATGACGTAACACTGTTTGCAACTGAAGATTCACAAACCAGCGGGACGCTGCATGCTATCTGCCCCAAGGGCTATGAAGAAGACCCCTCGCTCATACCAAAAGTCTGGGAGTGCCTGCATATTTCAGAACTGTTTGAGCATGCAGATAATTTTGACATTATCCATAATAATTTTGATTTTCTGCCCCTGACCTATACCGGCTTTACCGACACACCGGTAGTGACCACTATTCATGGATTTTCATCGCCGGGAATTCTGCCGGTTTACAGGAAATATAACGGGAAGACATTTTATGTTTCCATAAGTGATGCTGACAGATCGCCGGATCTTGCTTATATCAAAACCGTCCATCACGGCATTGATATTAAACAGTTTGATTTTGAACCCTGCTCGGAGGATTACCTGCTTTTTTTCGGACGTATTCACAATGACAAGGGCGCCAGAGAGGCCATTGAAATCGCCAGAGTCTGCAACAAAAGGCTGATACTGGCAGGTATTATCCAGGACAGGGCTTATTTTGACAAATATGTCTCTCCCTACGTAGACAACCATAAAGTAATATATACCGGCAGTGTCGGGCCTGTTGAGCGGAATTATTTGCTCGGAAAAGCCAGCGCCCTTTTGCACCCGATACAGTTTGATGAGCCTTTCGGTCTGTCTGTAATCGAATCCATGGCCTGCGGTACACCAGTGATTGCTTTTAACAGGGGGAGCATGCCTGAACTTATAGATAACCGCAAAACCGGGTTTCTGGTCGAAAACCTTAAGCAGGCTGTTGAGGCTGTTTCATGTATCAAAGAGATAGATCGAGCAGCCTGCTGTCGCCATGTTGCAGAGTATTTCACTGTAGAACGCATGATCACGGAATACATACATGTCTATGAAATGATTTTAAAGGACAGGGCACTATGAAATCACATCAACCTATAATAAAACGATATAAAAAAAATCCCATACTGACAAAAAAGCATGTACCGTATCCGGTAGCAACGGTTCACAATGCAGGAATCGTCAAATACAATGATCGTTACATCATGCTTTTCAGGTCCCATCTCCTGAACGGGCGCTCCATCATCGGAAGGGCAGACAGCGATGATGGTTTTTCATTCAAGGTCCATCCCGAACCCTTTCTCGTGCCATCCACGGACAATGTTTTTAAAGAATATGAAGAGTTCGGAGTCGAAGACCCCAGGATCTGTCCGGTAGAGGGCGAGTACCTGCTGACCTATAGCGCTTATTCAAGGCATGGAGTCAGGATTGCCCTTGCACGCACAAAGGATTTTATAAAAGTGGAACGTATTTCACTGATCACCCAGGCAGACCTGCGCAATGTGGTTATTTTTCCCGAAAAATCCGGGGGTCGGTATGTGCGTCTGGACCGGCCTCATTCGGAAATTTCGCCCTGGTCTATCTGGATTACCTATTCCCCTGACCTGGTTCACTGGGGCGATTCACGGGTCATCATGAAGCCGGTTCCCTATCACTGGGATGAGATGAAAATCGGGCCGGGTGCACCGCCATTTAAAACCGAAAAGGGCTGGCTTCATATTTACCATGGCGTCTTTAAGACCATGTCCGGAACAGTCTATCGCCTTGGCGCGGCGCTGCATGATCTTAATAACCCTGCGGAAATCATCGGTGTTTCCGATCAATGGATATTGCAGCCGGAAGATCCCTGGGAAGTAAGCGGATACGTGCCAAATGTGGTCTTTACATGCGGTGCTGTTCCTGAAAATGATGGTACAGTAAAAATATACTGGGGCGGGGCAGATACGGTTATGTGCGCAGGCACTGCAGTGATCGAGGATCTTGTGCAGTTATGCCTGATAAATACCCGGGCAGCGCAGTAAAGGGATATTCTCAATACTATTATTTATCATGGAGCTATGACAGATGGGCGTAAAAACAACAATGCAGCCCGAAATAAAACGAAAAAAGCAAAGACTTCTCGGTGACACTTCACGCGTAATAACCCGCCGTCATATTCCCGATGGATTGCATCGCATACACAATATTATAAAACGTGTAGCTGCCTTGCCTGACAATATGGTCGAAAATATTCTTGCGCAAATAATGATTGATTTTAGCACGCGGCACAAAGATATTAAACGCGCTTTTGAACAGAGCCTGAATGAGATAGAAAAATTTATCCCTCCTGATATTGTGCTGAGCGATAAAAAACGAACCCTTGTCGGGGCCTATTTTACCATGGAGTACTCGATTGAATCGGCAGCCTTATTTAATCCGTCAATTGTCCTCCATCCTGATCAGAGTTATCTGGAGAAAGGCAGTTTACGTTTTATCATGAGTCTGCGGGCAATAGGTGAAGGTCATGTGTCATCCATAGTATTTCGCAGCGGTGTCCTTGACCGGGAAAACACATTTAAATTAGACCCGATCAGCAATTATGTCGAAAGGCCTGATGTCCGGTTAAATCCGGTTTACGACCGGCGCCTCTTCCTTTTAAAACTCAATGAAATGGAGGTTTGCGATGAAGTAACGTCATATATCCTTGACCAGTTACCGGAAGATTTCACCTATTCCGAATTAAAGGAAAAATTAGACAGACTTCATGAGAAAAGCCTTTTCCCTGAGGAACGCCGGAACAGAACTATTGAGATCATAAACTGGCTTGCCAGTTCCAATTATGAGGTGGGCTTTAGGCCTGATCATAGAATATCCGAGCGGGTGATATTCCCTGTTTCAGAGAATGAAAGCAGCGGGATCGAGGACGCCCGGTTTGTACAGTTTTTTAATAACAACGGTGAGATGACCTATTACGCGACCTATACCGCCTACAACGGCATTACTATATTACCGCAGTTGATTGAAACAAAGGATTTTGTCAAATTTAAAATTATTACACTCAATGGTAAAGCAGTTAAAAACAAAGGCATGGCGCTTTTTCCGCGCAAAATTGATGGTCGCTACGTTATGCTTTCCCGCCAGGATGGTGAAAACAATCATATCATGTACTCGGACAATATTCATTTCTGGCAGGAATCGAAAATTATGCAGGAGCCCGAACATTATTGGGAATTTTTTCAGATCGGCAACTGCGGATCGCCAC